>JAVEVM010000506.1:0-3941 GCA_034005055.1 Desulforhabdus sp.
TGGCACCAGCAAGGGGGGCGGCGATTCGGGAGCTCACATCCGAGCAATGGAGCACGAACGGAAAACAATGCAGAACTTCTTCGCAGGCAACTCCCTGGATCGGCTCTGGCAAAAACGCCTCGACTCCGCCTGGATTGAGCGGCAGCTAGCCGAGCCCGAGTCTCGCTTTATACCGATATGGGAGACGAAGAATCTTGTCACGGAAGAGTCGCAACCGACTTTGGTTGCACTGACATGCAATGACTTGCAGGATATCATTCCAGACGCCCAATCGATTGTCTTGCTTGGCGAAATAAACGGGCGAGCATATTTTGCCATCGGCTTGCCGTCAAACGGTTCGCTTCCACCGGCCAGCATCGGCAGGCTCGGTCGATTTGGTGATCTAAAAAGCATTGGCCCCCTGCTGGATCGTCGCCAGGCCTCTCTGCTCGCTTACGCCCGAGCCATCACCTACTGGCATAGCCGCAACCGCTTCTGTGGAGTTTGCGGCAGTGCCACAGAAAGCGTCGAAGCGGGGCACGCCAGGGTTTGCACCAGCCATCGATGCAGACAGCAGCAGTTCCCCCGAACCGATCCCGCAATCATCGTGTTGATCACCCATCAACAGAGTTGCTTGCTCGGCCGTCAACCGATATGGCCAAAAGGTATGTTTTCGACCATTGCCGGCTTCGTTGAACCGGGGGAGAGCCTCGAAGAAGCGGTCGCGCGGGAGACGCTCGAAGAGACCGGTGTCCGCATTAATGAAGCTCGCTACCACTCATCACAACCCTGGCCCTTTCCGAGTTCGATAATGCTCGGCTTTACCGCGGAAGCGGACGGCCCGGAGATCAAAATAGGCGACAACGAACTGGAAGATGCAAGATGGTTCACACGAGCGGCCATCAAAGAAGCCTTGCGAAACAAAACAATGCGTCTGCCGACGCGGATTTCCATAGCCTATCGGCTGATCGAAGATTGGTATGACGCGGGAGCCTCAAGACGGCTCAAGGACCTGCTCAATAGCTTGTGACGCCGACCGGCTGTCTGCAGCTTTAGATGATAAACATACCCGCCAAAGATTGCGCTGCCTTTGGGCAGGGTTGCCCCGATTGGGTTATAATTGTTAACCTGAGGCAGCTGTTATGTTCAGAATACGAAGAATCTTCGACGATATTCTTCCTGCCAACCGTGAAGCCATCAGGCAGGCTCAGCAGATATTGGCTGATCAGTTTCCCTTGCTGAATCCAACCGACATCGACAAGGTTCCGGAACTGCTTAGAAACCCACTCAAGCACCAGTTCCAGTCGATCCTCTACATTGCCGAAGGGTTCAAACGGTCCGTCAAAGGTTTTGCGCTCTTATCTTACGAGCCCAATCTCCATTTCTGTTTTCTTGACTACATTTCCACCTTCAAACCCATAACAGGCAGCGGTATCGGTGGCGCTCTTTATGCCCGCATCCGGGAGGAAGCACTGGCCTTGAACAGCATAGGCATTTTCCTGGAATGCCTGCCGGACGACCCGAAACTGTGCAAGGACCCCGCTACGTTGAGGACCAACAAAGCCAGATTGAGGTTTTACGAAAGCTTCGGCGCTTTGCCCATTATCAATACCGCATATGAAACCCCGGTTCGTCCCGGTGACGACAATCCGCCTTATCTGGTGTTCGACGATTTGGGCCTGAAACGGCCGCTGCAAAAGCAGGAGGCAGTAGGCATTGTGCGAGCCATTTTGGAGCGAAAATACCGGCACCTGTGCCCGCGGAAATATGTCGAGATGGTGGCGGCCTCTTTCAGAGATGATCCTGTGCTTGTGCGACAGCCCCGCTACACCAGAAAAGAGACCTTCTCGAGCGTTTCGGTTATTGGAAAATTCCGCAAAATCGCTCTGATAGTTACCGATCGGCACGCTATCCATCATGTGCACGAAAGAGGGTATGTAGAATCGCCCGTTAGGATCAAATCGATCCTCAAAGAGCTTGAAAAGCTTAATATTTTTGAAAGAATTACACCCCGTGAATTTTCAGAAAAACACCTCAAAGCAGTGCATGGATCAGACTATATCGAGTACTTCAAGCGCGTTTGCAAGACCCTGCCGCTGGGCAAATCCGTTTACCCTTACGTCTTTCCCATCCGCAACAGCGCCAGGCCACCCAAAGAACTGGCTGTTCGTGCAGGCTACTACTGCATCGATACATTCACCCCACTCAATGCCAACGCCTTCCAGGCGGCCAAGAGAGCGGTTGACTGCGCATTGACCGGTGCGGAAGGACTGTTGGAAGGCTACCTACTTGCATATGCGCTGGTACGCCCACCCGGTCATCATGCAGAACGACGCTCCTTCGGCGGATTCTGCTATTTCAACAACGCAGGAGCGGCCGCACAATTCTTGGCTCAATACGGGAAAATAGCTGTTTTGGATATTGATTACCACCATGGCAACGGACAGCAGCAGATATTTTACGAAAGATCCGATATCCTGACTATTTCTATTCATGGGCATCCGCATTTTGCCTATCCTTACTTCAGCGGCTTCGAAGATGAATCCGGAGACGGCCCCGGCAAAGGATACAACATCAATTATCCGTTGCCGGAAAAAGTCAGTGGCGAGGTCCACCTCGCTTCCCTGGAAAAAGCACTGAAGAAGATCGGCGCATTTGCTCCAGCCTACTTGATCGTGGCCCTTGGACTGGATACAGCGAAAGGAGATCCAACCGGCACCTGGAACCTGATTGCTAGTGATTACGACACGTTAGGAAAAGCAATCGGGCGCATGAAAGTGCCGACATTAGTCATTCAAGAGGGTGGCTACAACAACCGCGTTATCGGTGTGAATGCAAGACATTTTTTCGCAGGCCTCTGGTCCGGGAGATTCGATCATACGCAAATCGTCAAAATAAACTCAAAAAAATCATTGCATTGAAAAGATTTTTCAATATAGTTGGAATATAAAGGCCGCGTCGTGCGGCTTTGCCAAGGGATTCTATGGGTTTTGCTGGCACTGAGGACCTTCAGGAATGACGGATTTAAGAACGCCAGAGGTTGGCTGCGACCGAAGGAGGTTTCTTTCTCATGTGGTCAAAGGCACGGCTTTGCTGCTGGTTCAAGGCTGCAGCGGATTGGCACCGCAGACCTTTCAGTATATAACTGCAGATCCCGCTTGCCCCAATCGATCTCCGCAAAGCACGCAGACTTCAAAAGCAGCGGTATCCTCACCGGCAAAACAGGTTGTCACTCACGAAGTGGCCCCCATGGAGACTGTTTCGCGCTTGGCTCAAATGTACGGAGTGCCTGAGGGACAGATCCTCAGAGCCAATGGCCTTAAATCGGGTGATCCTCTTGAAGCCGGACAAAAACTGCTGATACCCTATCCTTCCAGGTACAAAAACATTGTGCCTGTCTTCAAGAACGATCGATGGCGATACATACTGGTTCATCACACGGCGGGGACGGTGGGCAAAGCACTGCTGGTGGATCGGATTCATCGGGAGAGAGGTTTTGAAGAAGGCTTGGGCTACCATTTTATTATCGACAACGGTTCCCTTGATAAGGGCAACGGGCAGGTGGAGGTTGCCCCGCGCTGGCTTGCACAGGAACAGGGAGCCCACTGCAAGGCCTCAAACATGAACGATAAAAGCATCGGTATCAGTCTGGTCGGTAACTTTAATATCAAAAAACCTTCTGCGGCCCAACTGCACACTCTTACCCGGCTGGTCGGAATGCTTGGAAGCTACTATGAAATCCCTGTCTCTAACGTGATTCCTCACCGTCTGGTGCCGGGAGCCCGCACCGATTGCCCGGGCAACTTGTTTCCCTGGGAGCCCTTTCAGCTCAGCCTCAAACAAGTTATGGCATTATCCCACTGCTGATGCACTAAAGAGTCCGCAAGATAGCACAGAGCTTTTCCGTTGCGCGGGTCAGCGACGACGTGGGCGGTTTTACCGCCGGTTGCGGAAGGCACGTC
>JAVEVM010000507.1:0-3941 GCA_034005055.1 Desulforhabdus sp.
ACCCGCTTTAAAAAACTGTTCCCCTGCTGCTCTAAAAGTGTCCCCATTTACAACAGAAAATACTCCCTCCCAAATGCGCTCTTCCCAAGTGTCTTTGATTCTCTGCCTGTAATTCGAATGCGTATACTTGTTCCAAAGGCTGACGAAGCTCTCTGGGTCATTTGGTTCTGCATAAGAGAGATCTGATTCAATCTCGGTATTTTCTCTCTGGATAAACTGGAAGCGCTGCAGGTCGACATCCGAGAGTTCTCCGTAATCAGTGGCCTTTTCATAAAGTGAGCAAGCGTTTGCATAGTATTTTTGTTCGTACTCAGCATTGGCCATTCCAATCAATCGCGCCTTCATCGCTTTCAAAATTAACTGAGAAAACTCGACCAGGCCTGGCCATACTGCTCCAACTGCTGTGTTCTTGCTTACCCCCCCCTTGGCTCTGGGATTGTTTTGAAAATACCACCAACTTTCTGTCCATAACCGCACAGCTTCTTGGGTGTCAAGGGGAACATAGTCACTTTTTGCTATCTCTGAAAAAGCCGCAACGATCGTCTCAGTGTTTCCACCGGCTAAAGCCTTCTCCGTTCCCGATAGCAAATTCGTTAGCTGCTCAAGCCCTTTGTAATACCGGGCTACTGATTCGTCTTCCGGGCCACATAAGTCCTGCAACTGTTCCAAACAGTCCGCAAGATGAGAGCGCCACTCGTCGCTCTGCCTACCGAACTCATCCAGGCTATATTCCAGTAAATTCTTTCTCAGATCTGTCCGTGGTTCCAGATAGGGCTTGATCAAGAGGGCTTCAATCTTCCTGATGTCCTCCTCGAGAGTCTGTACCGATTGACGCTGCGCCTCAGAAAACACGGGGGCGACCTCATCACCCATGCGCCTCTGCAATGCATCGAGCTTAGCTCGTTGTTCTTTAAAAGATGCGACTTCCTCCGGTAAATCGGGTAAAGGGAAAAGTGTAGGGGAGAACTCTTCAGCGCACACCCGCAATTCATGCAGTCGACCCTGGATATCTGTGAGCTGACGATCCACCTCCGCCATCTGTTTTAAGCTTCCATCAATCGATTTCCGTAACGCGAGTAGCCCCGCGCGTGAAACGATGCGCTCCCGAAGATACGCCGGGCATTGAGCTTCCAGATTCTCGATCTCGGCCAGAGCCTCTTTATAGCGTCCCCGGCGCATCAGGTCTTCCACAACAGGTTTTTGTTGCTTAAGATTCAGGATAGATTCGGCCTCTTCAACCAACATCCTGGCACGCGCGTCTTGACCATCCACACGTAAGCGATCCCGGCCGATTCGGACCGTAATCGCTTCATCGCCGGCCTCCAGTTTATCGAGTGCCGATTTCCAATCCTTCAAAAATCGCTGTCGCTGTCCGATTTCCTCACGCAAAGATAGAAGCTGGCTTTGAAGATCCACCTCGAAAGGAGCCTTACTCAACCAGTGATCCAATTCCTCACAAATTCTGTTCAACTCAGCCAGGCGGAGGCCTTCAGCGGACAAGGCGTCTGCAAAAGTTTTAGTTCCCTCATCCGGCGGAACTTGCTGATCAGCAATAGAAACAAGCAAGGCATCCTTTTGTAACTGCCATTCCGTCACTGCTTTTAGAGCTTCCAGAGGAGAGGAAGTCAAACCCTCTTCAAGGGCATAAGGGTAAGCAGCAATACCCTGCAGTGCGGCTTGAGCTGCCGGCCAATCTTTCTTGATCAAGGCCTCGACCGCTGTGGCGAACCGGCCGTATCCTTCGTCCCTACGAGCGTCTACCCCATTCTTGCGCAGGATAACCGCCAGGCGGACCTGCTGCAAGCGGTAGTTCGCCTGACGTGCCGACTCGCTGTTCGGGTCCAATTTCTTGAGGGCATCTTCAATACGTAGCTTCGCCTGAGAAAAGACGCCATCGCGCAGGTCGATCTCAATATCGCGCATTATCCGCCGTTCATCTGCCTCCAATGCCTGTTCGGCCAACCGGGCGGCATAAGCCAGTTCATCCTTAGGCCTCGGCGGCAGCTCCTTTTTCTGAGCGGTCGCCACAATGGCCAGCACATGATGAGGGGCATTGCGGCTGTTGTGGGCCAGCTCGACCCACTGCATTGGAGGCCTATCCTGGTATTGCAACAATTGCATCAGCCACTTCACTTCGCTTTCGACGACAGAAGCGCTGGCAGGCCGCAGCGCTTCCAAAGGGTTGACCAACCGCTGGAGCAGCATCCGAGTCGCCTCGGATAATTGCATCCATGACGCGCCGACAAAGGCCGATACATCCAAAGAGGGAAAGCTGTAACGCTCCTCGCGCTCTTGCAGCGGCAGAAACCGCCCCGTCAGCAAGGCAAAGACGAGTCCTTCCAGGCAGATAACGTCATTTGCCATGTCCAAAGAACGTGCCGGATCGGCTGTAATATTCCAATCGATCAGTTTGAAGTTCTCAATCTGACCATCTTGCCAGGTTACCCGCAATCGGTCAATCTTCGTCTGAGGATAGAAGTCTTTCAAAGCGATATTCTGATCATGGACGAAGCTCACCGCTTGCGCCAATCGTTGTGCCAGGGAGAGAAACTGTAGTTCCACTTGAACGTCCGAAATCGGCGTTAGCTTGACCTCCGGGGGGGCAAATTCCTGAATGATACAGAACTGTCCTTGCTGCGTTTCCCCCAGATCCAGCCCGGCAATAATTGCCCGCTCAGGCACGGTCCGCCTGGCCTCCAGTGATCGGGCTTTTGCATCCGGGAGATTGTTCCATCCGGGAACCTCTGCCTCATTTAACTTCCTGATGACCTCTGCCTCTTGCGCCAGTTGTTGGGCTTTACTCCCAGCCTGACCCTCTTTACCGAATCCTTTCAATTCACCTGCCGTAGGATATTTCACCACGACCTGAGTGTCAGATTCCCCGTAATCCAAGGCCTCAGCCAGGAACGCTTGTGCTATGAAACCGGGCACCCCCAGAGGGCGAATCACGCGGTAGCGGAAACCATTGAGAATCAGTTCGTTGTCCAAGTAGAGTCCTCCTGCTACGTAAACAGTTCGATAAACTTCAAATATCCGTCCTCGGAACCTGCCACGACATAGTCCGCAGCACACGTGGCCAGTGTATGAATCGGGTGAGGCAGAAATAGCGACCGCCTGGTCACAATCTTCAGAGTTTCAGCATCTAGAATCCACAGTTCGCCTTCAACGGTTCCTGCTGCAATCCAACGAGTGTCAGGAGAAGCCGCCAGAGCGGTGATATCGGTTTCTAAAAGCATCGGTTCGACCAGTTGCGGCTTCAGCTCTGTTGTATAGGGGACAAGGGTGAAACGCATCGCATGGTCGCTCAAGACACCTAAAACACCCTGCTGCCAGGCGATCAGATCATGCATGAAGCTTTCATCAGGAAGACGCAGTTTACAAGCGCATTGCGTACTGGATGAAACGCACAACCAGTTTGGCGTAGGAAACGAGGAAACTGCAAATACACGATTCTCGTCCCCATCAAACACAACACGCCAGTTGCGTTGACTCCGGGGAACCGGTAAGTTGATCTTTCCCTCACACTCTGCCGAGGAATTCCAAAAACTAAGCTTATTCTGCTGATGCCCAACTACTAAAGTGGGTTCATCAGCATGCCAAACAAGGTGATGAATAGCTTCAACCGTAGCTATCCGAATGGTCCTCGAAGCAATTTCGACAATTTTTAACGCCTCATTTGTCCCTAAAGCCAGGTACATTCCATCAGATGACAGTGCAGCAGCCGTATAAGAATCCAACATGATTTCAGGAGGCAATTCAACAGGGTTTCGGTCAAATCGCACCAACACTGGATGTCCATCAACCAATGCACCGAAAAGTTCCCCATCCCCTGAAATCATTGCATGAGAGACTATTGAGCTTGCATCGCCTAAACAATAAGAAGAAACCTGCGCAATTTGCATGCTCACCTCGTCAACGTTTTTTTCCCTTTATAGGGGTTG
>JAVEVM010000508.1:0-3935 GCA_034005055.1 Desulforhabdus sp.
CAGGAGCTTTGGAAGCTTCATTGGCAGACTGTTCCAACAAAATATAATTGTAGGTGACAAACGCCGCTTTGGAAGTGGCCGCAAGACTTTGAGCGACAGCAAATCCTTTGCGCTCCACCTGGTTACGAATGCTGTGGCTTTGCTGGGCCACCAGGATGGCGGCGATCGTCCCGAGAAGGAGAATCAGCAGAAGAGAACTGAGCAGAATGAATCGGTACCTTAAAGGTACGTAGCGGCGGGGGCTGGGGAGTTTGTTTCGAGAAAGCCATTTTTGCATAATCAATGGAAGTTTCAATTCAGAAGCTGCTGATCATTTGATCCAGACACCGTTGTATGCGACGGAATGAGTCCCTAACGCACTGACTGCAATCCCTTTGACAAATGGCTGATAAACCGCGTCAATGCTCAGGTAACAAAGGGGAATCAAGGGATGGGATGCCAGAATTTTCTTCTGAATTTGCTGATACATGGTGGAACGTTCGATGGGGTCCATGCTGCTGACAGACTTCTGCAGCATAGTGTCCACCTCAGCATTTTTAAATCGCATGAAATTGGTCTGAGAATTACTGGCGAAAAGAGGTTGAAGAAAATTATCCGGGTCGGGAATGTCGGCGAACCATGCATAACGATACAACTGCAGGGTGTCGGATTTCAAATACCGTTCGAACTCAGCCCAATCGGTGATGTACTTGATATGAACAGTGAGTCCAAGGCGCGCCCAAGACTCTTGAACATGCTTCAACTCGGCCTGTGCGATGACCGATTGACTATTGGAAACAATTTCAAGGGGGGCTGAGTCTTTAATTTTCGATGCCAGGGGCTCTGGAATTTTTATGGCATCAGGTCCATCGGCATCCGCTCTTGCGAATTCACCGTTTGGAAGATAACCGGGCAGGCCGGGTGGGATGAGGCTCAGGGCAAGCTCCAACTGCCCGCCGTATGCCTCTGCAACCAGTTTTTGCCTGTCTATTGCCCGAGACAGGAGCTCTCGCAAAGCGGCGTCTTTCAGGAGTGGATGTTCGCAGTTGAATCCATAAAATTGGAGACTCAAGGACGGCCGGTGAACTCTCTGGAGATCCTTTCGATCCTTCAACTTCTGAAGAATGGTTTTAGAGACCGGCATTTCATACAGGTTTCCCTTTTCGAAATCCGCCAGCACCGCTTCAATGTTGATTCCCGGATACACGATATAATCGATGGAGTCCAAATAAGGCGGACCTCCATAGTAGTCGCGAAATGCCGTCAATTGGATCTTCTCATTCTGCCGCCATTCAACAAACTTGAAAGGCCCACTTCCAACGGGATCCTGCCCAAACCCCCCTTCATTCTTCAAGACCTCTTCCTGGGGGACAATTTTCGCCTGATACATGCCAAGAGCCGCCAAGAAAGGCGCATACGGTTGCTCGAGACGCATGAGAACGGTGTGATCATCGACAATGTGAATCCCATCGATGCGATCGGTCTTTTGCTCTAAATAGTTCTGTGCTCCAATGATTTTAAGAAGGTGGGGCAGAATGGCAGGAGGTGGATTGACTCGAATCAGTCGACTCAATGAAAAGACAACATCTTTTGCAGAGACTCGCTGACCATTATGGAATCGAGCATCCTGGCGCAAGAAAAATCGATAAACGGTGCCCCCTTCTTCCACCCGCCAGTTTTCAGCGAGTGCGGGGAGGACATACAGATCAGGACTGAATCGAACCAGTCCGTCAAACAGCTGCTGAACTACGGTTACTCCGTACATATCCTCAACATATGCAGGGTCCAACGTACGGGGGTTGTTCAGTAGAGGAGCTCGATAAACGCCTCCATACCGTTTTTGCAATGCTTCTGGACCAGCACTTTGGGATTCCGTCGTTGCCTGGGGATTTTCCTGGGCCGGCAATGGATCGCCTATGAGCAACATTACAGAAAGCCCCATGGCCAAAAGGAGAGCGCAAAGGCGTTTCATCGGACGAAACTCCTACGGGAAGAAGGCTGTTCTTATTTAGTTTTTTCCATATCTCGTTCCTCCTTTTACCAGACAATCCCTTTTTGACAAAAAGAAAAAGCACGAACTTGCAGGTTCGCGCCCTTCCGTTTTCAGCACTTGGTTCTTGTTTTTGATCTCAATGAGGGTACAGAGATTAATTGCCCCCACCACCGCAGGCCATGACAGGAAGCGCATAGGATACAACCGACATTCCCAAAACGAACAGCTGATATGCTAATTTTTTCATTTTATTGACCCTTTCAGATATTATTAATCTCTATTATAGAATCATGATATTTGTTCGATTGACTCAGTTGCCCCCGCCGCCACAGGCCATGACAGGAAGCACATAGGATACAACCGATATTCCCAAAACGAACAGCTGATATGCTAATTTTTTCATTTTATAATCCTATTCTGTTAATGTTAATCTATAATATATTTTGTTTTATATATCTATATTAATTACCTCCACCACCGCATGCTATTACAGGCACAATATGTGTTGCCATAAATACGCCAAATACAAATACTTGAATTGCCAATTTTTTCATTTTAGTCTTTCCTTTCTTTATAAAATGTATATCGTTATTTAAATCAACATAAAGTACCTTCTCTGAGTGATTAGTCATTGTTAAGAGCAAAGCCCGTACCAATGATAACAATAAAGACTTTTAAATATTTATATATTTAATATTATTGACAAATATCAGTTATTGCCATCCAATATATGGAAAACACAAGGCAAACCCTGTTCAAAAGCTTGCACAGCATGGGGTGCTTAAGGCAGTCTTGAATAATTCTAGAGGCTTATATAATAAGAGCGTCAATGAATTGCCTATATAAAAGGGCACTGCACAGGATTGTGTGCATGACTGATGATGAGTGGGAAATTTTTTCTCGAAGCAGGACAGGACAATTGGGGGCGAGTGGGTAATGGAACGGTTACGTTTCGCCTTGGGCACGTAGATTCATAAGCTTCATCTTTTGCATGAGGGTATTCCGATGGATTTTCAGGAGTCGGGCCGTATCGGTTTGATTCCATCGACATTTCTGGAGGGCACGCAAAATAAATTCTCGCTCAAAGCTCTGCCGAGCTTCCAGGAGGCCAGCTTCCTCGCAGGTGACCATCTCCTGAGCCGACCCGCTAACGTTGTCTTCGGGCGCCAGGAGGTCAAGCGTGATGTCTTTTTCCTCGAGCCAGTGGCCTTCAGTCCCCATGACAACGAGGCGCTCCACAAGATTTTCCAGCTCCCGCACATTGCCGGGCCATGGGTACGATTCAAGAATTTGCAGGGTATCTCGAGTAATTCCCTTGATCTTCTTATGGAAGGTTTGGATATATTTTTTGAGAAAGTGCTTGACCAGAAGGGAGACATCTCCCTTGCGCTCCCGCAGGGGTGGAAGGTTGACCGGGATGACATTCAAGCGAAAGTAAAGGTCACTTCTGAATTTCCCCGCTTTCACCATTTCCTCGAGCCGCGTGTTGGTTGCAGCGATGATCCGTACATCGACGCCAATCGTCTGATGGCTGCCCACCCTGCAGAACTCCCGCTCCTGCAGAACACGCAGCAACTTGGCCTGCAGGTCCAGTCGGAGGCTCGAAATTTCGTCCAGGAAAAGACTGCCTCCATGAGCAAATTCAAACTTCCCGATATTTCGGGTATATGCTCCTGTAAACGCCCCCTTCTCGTGGCCGAACAGCTCGCTTTCCATGAGATCCGAAGGGATCGCGGCGCAGTTGATGGGAACGAAAGGCTTGGATGCCCTGGGACTCCTGGCATGGATGGCGCGCGCGATCAATTCTTTGCCTGTACCGCTCTCGCCGGTGATCAAGACACTGCTCCCCGTGCGAGCGACCTTCTCAATCGTCTGAAAGACGGTATGCATCTTCGGTGACTGACTGAGGATTTCCACGCTTCCAAAGCTGAAAACTGTCTGCTCGCTCCGAGGACAAAAGAAC
>JAVEVM010000509.1:0-3932 GCA_034005055.1 Desulforhabdus sp.
TCACAGACTTCCTCGATCAGCTGTTCACGGGCGCCGAGCCGCAGCAGGATCTCTCGTGCGATCGGAGGCCCCTCCTGTTCCTGATAGTGCGCCGCGGTACTGTTGTATTTTCGTTCCGCCTCTTTGATACCGATATCGTGCAGGTAGCCCGCAGGAAGAACAATGGCCGGATCGCCACCTTCCTGTTTCACGATCTGCTCCGCATAACGGGCCACTTTTGTTGCATGCCCGATTCTTTTGAAATCCCTGCCGAAATACTTCTTCATTTCTATGGCCACACGATCTTTCAGCAGATCATCGCGTTGTGCCATCAGCTCAGGAGGCAGATCACCCAGACACTGCTCGGCGAATTTGCAGTAAGAAGCACATCCGAAGTCCATCTTCGGATTAACGAACTTATGGCCGCAATTCTTGCATCTACGGGAAGACTCATCTTTGAAGAACTCTACAATGTGTCCGCATTGCGGGCACTCTTCCTCAAATATAGCTCCCGGTTCCCAAAATCGACTGTCCTGTCCGGGGCATCTCATCTTCATAACCTCCTTGGTTGTCGTGACGCTCGGATCGAGAGCACGGGGGCAACATGGAAAGGATGACACGGAGATGGAAAGACGCAGAAGAAGAATTGCTGCCATCATTCTTCAATCCCGCCAATCGATATCTCCCTATCTCCGTCTCCTCGCGTCTCTCTTATCAATACTAACTCAATATGGCCTTCAAATCCTCATCCGGAGTCGAGATCGGCTTGATATCAAAATTTTTCACCAGAACGTCGAGCACATTGGGCGTAGTGAAAGCCGGCAGCGAGGGTCCAAGCCGGATATCCTTGATTCCCAGGTGCAAAAGGGTCAGCAGTATCGCCACCGCTTTTTGCTCATACCAGGAAAGGATCAGTGAGAGCGGCAGATCGTTTACCCCCACCTCAAACGCTTTGGCCAGAGCTATGGCAATCTGAATAGCAGAGTACGCATCATTGCACTGGCCGATATCCATCAACCGCGGCAAAGGTCCGATGGCTCCCAGTTCCTTATCGAAGAACCGGAACTTGCCACATGCCAGTGTCAGCACCACGCAGTCCTTGGGCACCTTTTCCACAAATTCGGTGTAGTAGTTGCGGCCGGGCTTGGCGCCGTCACATCCGGCCACCAGAAAGAAGTGGCGAATGTCTTTGTTCTTGACCGCCTCAATCACCGTACCCGCCACGCTCATAACGGTGTTGTGGCCGAACCCGACGGTCACCGTCTTGCCGTTTGAGTCTTCCTGGTAACCCGGCAAAGTGAGGGCCCTTTCAATCACCGGAGAAAAATCACGATTCTTTACATGGGACACTTCCGGCCAGCCCACCAGACCGGTGGTGAAAATGTTTTGCATATAAGCCGCTTGAGGCTTCTGTATGCAGTTGGTGGTCATCAGGATGGCTCCTGGAAATTGGCTGAATTCCTTGTGCTGGTTCTGCCAGGCAGTCCCAAAATGGCCGTAAAAGTGAGGGTATTTTTTCAGCTCGGGATAGCCGTGAGTCGGCAGCATCTCTCCATGGGTGTAGACGTTGATGCCTTTGCCCTCGGTCTGCTTGAGCAATTCTTCCAGGTCCTTGAGATCGTGGCCGGAGATGAGAATTGCTTTCCCCTTCTTGTGCCCCAGTGGAACCTTGGTGGGTACGGGATGACCGTAAGTGCCCGTGTTTGCCTTATCCAGAAGCTCCATGGTTTTGAGGTTCACTTCACCGCATCTGAGCACCAGCCCCAGCCAGTCATTCAGACCGAGATCCTTGCGCAACATTGCCGCCAATCCTTCATGCACAAAGGCGTAGATGGAATCGTCGTTGTACCCTAGTATGTGGGCATGGTCTGCGTAGGCGGATATACCTTTGATGCCGAACAACAGAGTGTGCTGCAGAGAACGAATGTCTTTATCTATCTCGGGCTCCGACATCAACCCGACTTTTTCTCCCTGAGCGAGCAAGCCGGATATCGTGCTGTCTGGCCTGAAGTTGGCGGCATCTTCGGTGAAATCGACTTTGCCACCCGCAGTCTTAGCCTTTTCCTTGAGAGCATCCCTTAATTGCACAGCGCGCTTGATGAGGTCGACAAACCGTTCAGAATCGAAGTTCACGTTGGTAAGTGTAGAAAAGAGAGCTTCGCAGGTGAAAACGTTGACATCCCCGTCGTTCACACCCACTTTGCGGCCTTCCACGGCATAAAGCGCCAGTCCCTTCAAGGTGTAGACAAGAACATCCTGCAGTGTCGCAACGTCAGGCTGCTTGCCGCATACGCCTATCTTGGTGCATCCTTCACCCTTAGCGGCCTGTTCACACTGGTAGCAAAACATGGACATGATCATCTCCTTTCATCTGTAAAAGTTACGACTCGATTTGTTTGGTCTCGTTGCATGTGTTGTCGTAAATTTAATCAGTTTTCCATCAATGTGGCTTGATCCAAATCAAGAGAGTGAATTTTCTTAAAAATTATTTCCACCGCTTCATTCCTTCAAGCTGAAGGCTCTCCTCACGTGTTGGCTGTACTCTAACAGCGCAATGATCGATTGGCTTTGACATAGATCAATAAGTGATACTATTTAACTTGAATTTGAAAACTCTCTCCAGGGGCAGCGCTGGAGGGTTTCGCAGATGGGCATCTATTGCCTATGGAGTATGACTATAGAGGGGGATTCGATGGGCAAGATTGAGCAGATGGCGCAGGTTGTTCTGTTCCAGGGACTACCTGAAGAACAGCTGGAAAAAATCGCAGCTATCGCGCTGGAGCAGAAATTCAAGCGTGGAGAGACGCTTTTTCTGGAAGGGGCTGTGGCTGCCGGCTTTTACACGGTCGTTTCCGGCAGAGTCAAAATCTTCAAGCTCTCCATCGAGGGCAAAGAACAGATTCTGCACATTTTCGGTTCGGGCGAATGCTTCGGTGAAGTGCCGGTGTTTGCCGGCGGCAATTTTCCGGCTCACGCGGAAGCATTGGAAGAAACTCAAGTATTATTTTTCCCGAGAAACGGCTTTGCCGAGTTGATTCAAAACGAGCCCTCGCTGGCGATGAACATGCTGGCGGTCTTATCCAGACGCTTGAGGCAGTTCACCCACCTCATTGAAGACCTCTCGCTCAAAGAGGTGCCGTCAAGGCTGGCGGTGTATCTCCTCTATCTCAGCGACCGCAGCGGCAAAGCAGCCAGCCTGAATCTCGATATCACCAAGGGACAGCTCGCCAGCCTGCTGGGCACCATCCCGGAGACACTCTCGCGCATCTTGAACAAGATGAGCCAAACAGGGCTCATCGAGGTTCAAGGACGAATAATCAAACTGCTCGACCGGGAGGCGCTTGAAAGCCTGGCCGCCGGTGAAAAGCTGCTCACCTGACCAGGGCCTGCTATTCTCCGATGATTTTGACCAGAACGCGCTTTCTTCTGCGGCCGTCGAACTCGCCGTAGAAAATCCGTTCCCAGGTTCCCAGGTCCAATCTGCCCGCCGTCACCGCAACCACCACCTCGCGCCCCATGATCTGCCTTTTCATGTGCGCGTCGGCGTTGTCTTCACCCACATTGTGGCGATACTGCGAGACGGGGGCGTGCGGGGCCAGCCGTTCCAACCAATCGTCATAGTCCTGATGCAGGCCTGATTCGTCGTCGTTGATGAAAACAGAAGCAGTGATGTGCATGGCGTTGCAAAGAACAAGGCCTTCCCGAATGCCGCTCTCCCTCAGGCACTCCTGCACCTGCCCGGTGATGTTAAGGAAAGCTCTGCGAGTGGGAACATTAAACCACAGCTCCTTGCGGTAGGACTTCATCGTTCGTCCCTCTTTTTCAGTTCTTTGCCTATGCTGAAAGCCGGCGCCAATTCTTCGCCCAATTTGAAATAATACTTTTCCGCAGCCCTTCCGTAGATGATCGGCTTGACCTTGCGGGCATCGGGCTCGCCGTCCGTCATGCATTCT
>JAVEVM010000510.1:0-3928 GCA_034005055.1 Desulforhabdus sp.
ATCGGCTTCACTGGTCATGCCGAGAAAAATTTTCTTGTCGTACTTTAAAAGCAGGTGCCAGACACGTTCATCGGCGAGCTTTTTTTGTTTGGCTTGGTGTTGTAATTCAGCCAGATAATCAGCAGTGACCTGGTGTTCGGCATGAGCCGTTACAGGAAGAAAGCAAAACCAGAAAAATATCCCGACTACAAGACAAATAGGTTGCACGAAGGAATCATTGGAGTGATAACAATATAGAAACGGATACAGGTTTTCACCTGTATCCGTTTCTGATTTTTTTAATTCAATGCGGATAGCTTGATATCACACGATTTTGCAAGTGTAGGATGGCGAGTTATTTGATTTTCAAGCTGGCTCAGTAATTCAGTTGAGTTTGCTTGATCACTCGCTACTAAATTGTCGAATTTCTCCTGAACCATCGTGCCAAATTCTTGATGGCTTGCTGCGGGACATTGATACAGGCTGGCCAGGGTATACAGATTTTCACCTTTACCTTGCGCCATTTCTTTGACCAGGCTGGTGTAATTCTCCTGTGCAAATACTTCACGCTCCTTGCTCAAGTTTACCAGGCCATGATCACCACAATTTGAAGTTCCGGACGTAATTCCGAAAGTCTGGTTTCCTAATGTTCCATTGGTTGTTGCAGCAAAAACCTGCGATGCGCCTGGTTTTGATCCCATGAGCTCTGACCCTAGTCCACAACCTGCTGCGCCATAACCAGCCGCAAAAACAGAAACAGGAAGTAAAAATAGAGAAGCTGCTACTGCAATCCGACTATATCGTTTCATAATACTCTCTCCATAAAGAAGTTGACTATCATCCAAACCCAAATAGAAACATCGAATTTCCAGCTAAAACGACAGGAAAACGTTCTAGGAAAAATAAGGCCTTTTCCGCTAAAACGTGTTGAATTTACGGAAGGTCTTTCATGTTGTCAAATACTATATTTATAACTGGGCGGCATACATGCGCTTGAGTTGGTTGCCACTAAGGAACAATAGTTGTTGCCGCTTGTCGCGGCGCCCAGCATGATGTCCATCGCATTCCACCGAGTATAAAATTCCACGTGCTTCCTGGAAGCAGCACATCGAATCGCCGGAAGATCGGCCTCGGTCCGGCTTTTCCAACTTACTTGAGCAACCGCACCTCGTGTTGTGGGAACGGCAGCTCAATGCCGTGTTTCTGGAATTCGGACCAGATTTCGGTGTTGATGTCTGAGCGTGGCCCGAGCTCGCCGAGATCACTGCCGCCGGGATTCTCTACCCATACGTATAGCTCCAGATTGATTCCGCTAGCATCAAATTCCTTCAAAAATACAACTGGTTCCGGATCAGCCAGTACTTGTTTTCGTGTTTTTGCCGCGTTCAGCATGATATTCATCGCGGTCTCAACGGAACTTGCGTAACTGATTTGAATCGGCAGGATAAGCCGTGACCGGTGATCCGAAAAAGTTTGGCTGACAACCGCAGAAGTAATGAACACATCGTTGGGAATAAGGGCGTCAGTGCCAACATCGCTCTTGAGCACCACGTACCGCGTCGTAAGTGACGTGACTTCGCCCCTGCGACCATCTACTGTGACGGTATCGCCGATATGCAGCGAATGATCCAGCAGGATGATAAAGCCGCTTATGTAGTTGCTGGCGATAGTCTGCAAACCCAACCCGAGTCCGACGCCAAGCGCGCCGCCGAACACCGATAGAACGGTGATATCCGCGCCGACCAATGGCAGTGCGATCAGTATTCCCAGAAGTATCAGCGTCGTGCGGAGGATTTTCGACAAAATCACGCGCCGATTGATATCCAGCGCACTGGCGTTCATGATGCCTGCTCCAAGCGCACCGGCGAGCCAAAGCGCCACCAGCATGCTGGCGCAGAACATGACGATGCCCTGTACGACCAGCACTACGGAGAAGCGTTGTTTACCGATTTGGAACGAAATACCATCTAGAAATGTCAGGATCTCCGGCAGAAGACCCGTTACATACAGCACCAGTCCAGTCCATACCGTCCAGCCGATAAATCGCTCCCAAGGATGCAGCAGCTCCTGACTGGAGAAAACCTTGTGCAGCATATAGATTGACTGCGCGAATCAGCGCGAGCGCAGATAACAACGGGACGGCAATGCTGAGCAGATGCGTCGAATACCAATGATCCAACGCCCACTTGCCGAAAACGAGCAGGATGAGCGCGAAAAGAGGGAACAGGACGCGGTATCTCCCGCGCAACAGGATGCGGCCCGTACCGCGCGTGCCAAGATCCTGCGTGCGGCCGGTCACTTGTGGCGCGATCCGACGGATCATCGCTCGCCGCAGCCACCACCACGAGAGCCCCAGGCTTGCAACCAACACCGCAAGCTGCCACATGACGCCGACTTTCTGGGCGCCGCTGATCAGGTCACTTAGAAAATTCTGGAGCTGATTATTGGATTGCATGAGGCAAGCCCCCGGCAGTCTGTCGGACTTAACAGGATGTTGAAATTTCCCCTGACGCCTTCGGCTACCGACCACTGATGACGACGAACTGGATTCGGCAAAGCCATTGCCGAGGCTGGAACCCGTATTCCAGCAGTTTTTTTGTCCCCTTTTCGGGGTTCTGGCCGCCTGTCGGCCAACTGCGGGCGGATTTCGCCCTATACGGTGTTCAATCGCCAGCCAAAGATCGTAGCCATCCGCGTCAGGTTGTAAGCAGCCAGGGTGAAGGCGGTTTGTGCCTTCACCTTGGCCAGTCCGATAAATCTTGCCTTGCGCAGGCCGCCGACGGTCTTGGCCCAGCCGAAGATTTCTTCCACCAGCTTGCGTTTTTTCAGGCTCACCGCGTAGCCGGCATGCCGCGTCGTGCGCCCATCAATGGCGCTACCCACTTTCTTCTGGGTGACATGCGGTGTCACGCCGTGGTCTCGCATGGCCCGCACGAACTCGGCCACGTCGTAATTCTTGTCGGCGCCCAAGGTCGATCTGCGTTTGAGCGAGCGCGCCACCATCGCCTTGGCCGCTTCCCGCTCCGCCGTGCCAGTGGCCAGCGTGGTTTCCAAGTCGACTACCAGACCGTTGCGGTTCTCCATCAGGGCATGGCCCAGGTAGCACAGCCGGGATTTCTCGCCCTCGGCTTTCTTGTAAAGCCGGGCCTCGGGGTCGGTGGTCGAGGTGTGCGTGCCGTTGCTGCGCTTTTCGCCCTTGAAATCCACCGTCGGATTGCGCCCGCCGTCTTCCGGCGGCCTGCTCGATCCATCCTTCGCCTTGAAACTTTTCATCGAGGCCCAGGCTTCAATCAGGGTGCCATCCACTGTGAAGTGCTCCGAGGACACCAGCCCCTGCCATTCGGCCAGCCCCAGCACCTTTCCGAAAAAGGCCCGGGCCACCGCCTCATTCAGCAACCGCTCCCGGTTCTTGGTGAAGCTCGAGTGATCCCAGACCGGATCATCCATGTCCAGCCCGACGAACCAACGGTACAGCAGGTTGTATTCAATATGCTGCACCAGTTGCCTCTCCGAGCGGATCGTATGGAGCGTCTGGATCAAGCTCGCCCGCAAGAGACGCTCGGGCGGAATCGACGGCCGACCAGAACCTGCATACAGTGCCTCAAACTCGGCATGCAGCGTCACCAGAATACCATCCACCAGCGCCCGCAGCTTTCTCAGCGGATGAGCCAGCGGAATGCGCTCCTCCAGGGTCCGGTAACTGAATATTGTGGCTTGGGTGATGTCGGCGCCTCGCATGAAATTCCTCTCGTTGAAATCCAATGGTCCAATTATACCATTTGCATGAGTTTGGCAGGGTTTTTCAACAGCCTGTTAGAAGGCATATTCTCCCGACATAAAGAAAATCAGCATCCAAACAGGCCATCAAACAAGGTGGCCTTTCTGTTTCTGAGGTCAATAAATTTATTGAGCCATTGCAGCGAACCGGGTTCAAGAGGATCAATATTGC
>JAVEVM010000511.1:0-3923 GCA_034005055.1 Desulforhabdus sp.
ATTACTCGCTTGAGGCCATTGTCCTCAATGATTTCAGCACCTTCGTTGGAGCCCATCATCCTTCATCTCGGGATTTGAACGGTGAGATGTTTATTGCCTGGTCCGCAGGACTGGAGCGGCTGACGCCTACCGTCCGACGCAATCACATGCGGATTGTGCGCAATTTTTGCCTGTACCGCCAAAGATCGCATTCCGACTCATTTGTCCCGGATCGTTTGACCTTCCCGGCCAATCATCAGAGTCGCAGCCCTCAAATCCTCTCAGAGAGCGATATTAGCCGCTTGCTCGATGCAACCCGCTATCTTCAGCCATCCGCCAACTCGCCTCTGAGGTCTGAGAACCTGCGCATAGGCATTCTGCTTCTCTTTACAGCAGGGCTTCGGCGCGGTGAGCTCCTTCGTCTGACACTGGGGGACTTCGACTCTCAAGAAGGGACTCTGCTCATACGAGCCACCAAGTTCCACAAATCTAGAATCCTTCCACTCTCGCCCTCTGTTAATGCAGAACTTACAGCCCACCTTGCCCTTCGTAATGCCAAAAGGCTCCCCATGGAGGCAAACTCCCCGCTCATCTGGAACCGGCATGGGAGCCTTGAAGGAAGAGGCTACACGGGAACCGGTTTTTTCCAGAACTGGTGCCTGCTTTGTACGGCCCTTGAGATATTTACCGATAAAGGAAGACCACCGCGCATCCATGACGTTCGTCACTCCTTTGCCGTGAACGCACTCTGGCAGTGCTACATCAGTGGTGGAGACGTGCAGGCGAGGCTTCCTCTCCTTTCGACCTACATGGGGCATGTCTCCGTTGCCTCTACACACCACTATCTCTCCTCTGTTGAGGAAATCCGCTCGGAAGCCAGCGAACGGTTCCATCAGCGCTTCGGTCGGCTGCTCTTCACCGGTATGACCGACATCAAAGAATCTCAAGGGTATTTGCATGGGGGGCGAAAATGAAACCAGCCCGAGCGAATGCAACTGGAGTTGCGCTAAAGGGTTTCTTCAGCGGTTACTTGCCGAAAGTACGGGGCCTCAGCCCCCATACAATCCTTAGCTACAGGGACAGCCTCAAGCTCTTCCTTCTCTTCGTGGCCCAACAAAAAAGCATCTCCGTCTCGGAGTTGAGAATGGAGGATATGGGAGTGGAGGAGATCATCGGTTTTCTCGATCATCTCGAAGGAAAGCGGCACAATCAAACAGCGACCCGAAACAACCGCCTTGCTGCCGTGCATAGTTTCTTCCGCTATGTCGCCGGAATCTACCCCGAAGCACTCGATCAGTGTCAACGGATCTTGAATATTCCTTTCAAGCGCAGAGCCTCTCGCACAGTTGAATACCTTGAATATGAGGAAATCACCGCGGTCCTCCGCTCTGTGGACAGTACGACACGAGATGGCCGGCGAGATCATGCGCTGCTGAGCCTCATGTTCAATACCGGTGCCCGCGTACAGGAGTTGATCGATCTCAAGGCCAATGATCTGCAGCTCTCAAAGCCCTTCAACATTCGCATCTTTGGAAAAGGCCGCAAAGAGCGGATCTGCCCGATCTGGCCCGAGACAGCTCAACTTCTGCGCCAGCTTCTCGAGGAGTGCGGGATTGATGAAAGGCTGCCGGTGACCGTCTTTACCAACCATGTAGGCCATCCAATTACCCGCTTTGGCATTCGCTACTTGCTTGCAAAGCATCTCCATAACGCTGCCAGTGCTTGTCCGTCCCTTGGGAAAAAGAGGCTCCATCCCCACAGCATGAGGCACAGCACTGCGGTTCATCTCCTCAAATCAGGCGTTGACCTCAGCACCATTGCCAGCTGGCTTGGGCATGCCAGTGTGAACACCACCAACAAATATGCCACGATGGATCTTGAAATGAAGCGCCAGGCCATCGAGAAGGCAAAGCCATTGACCGATGGAGTTCCATCCCAGGGAGAATGGAAGCAGAATCGTGATCTTCTGGCATGGCTGGAATCGCTCTAAGGCACTGAACAGCGGATTCATTTATGTGAAGGGATATGCCGGCGGAAGCTTCTGCAGAGAGCCAAGCCGGCAGGCTCTCAACATTAATGAACACTCAACATAAGTCACAAACTAAGAGGTCGGGAGATTGATAGATGTGGAGTTTTTTTAAAAGCGAGTGATCGGCCTCGGCGGCTATGAGATGATTGATCATATCCATGGCGGTGGTAAAGAGAACCTTAATGTTGGCATTGCATGCGGCAGTGGCGATGGATTTTGCCAAAAAGGTCTTACCGGTGCCCGGATTTCCAATCAAGATCACATCCATGTGCTCTTTTACAAACTCCAGGGAAAATAGGCTGAGAATGCGGGTCTTTTGCTCCTTTCTTGACCTATGATGATCGAAGTCAAATTGATCGATACTACATTTATCAGGCAGTTTTGCCTGTTGCCAACGGAGCTTAATAGCGGTTTGCCAGCGTCGCTCCAGCTCCAGATCTGCCAGTCGCGTTAAAGAGTGGAGGAAGTCATGATTTTTCTGTTGAGCTTCTTCAAGGATCCGATCCAGATGTTGAGCCATTGCTTTGAGTTGGAGCTTTAGCAGCTTTTGTTTGATCTGATCGAGTTCACTCATAATGCTTTTTCCTTTTTACGATCAAAGAATCGTAATCAGCCAAAGACGGCTCCTGAAGCCGGATGCGATTTAACGCTTGATGATTTCCCAGTTTGACCGGGGGATGAGACCTTTGGGGTGTCATTTCCTGGTAGAGGATGTTTTCAACATAATCAGATCCATAGGCACGGTGATTGAGGGCTCTTTGGATGGCCTGAATAAGAGCCGATGTGCCGTAATCTTCTTTTAGGGCCAAAAGCTTTGCGACATTTTTCTTAAAGGATTGCTGGGATGCAGCGAGATGCTCCAAATAGAGTTTGGTTTCTTCGCCTAAACTCATGAGCACTGCAACATCTTCTGAGAGCCATTGGCGATGACGGTATTTGCGTGCGGCATCCCGATGGTGAGCGGCTTCTACCCGCTGGCGGCGATGCCAGGAACGGTTGTGTACAGCAACGGTTTTATCCCTAAAGAAGATAGCCAGTTGGTGATGATCAGCTTTAACGAGAACGGTTTTCCCGATAAGCCATGGGGGAACGGTGTAAGTATTGCCATCAAAATGGACGGAAAAATCAGAATGGACCTTGACGGCTGCCGTGTCTCTACAATCCGGCAGGGGTTGTGGCAGGGCTCTCATAGATCCAGGTTGGAATCGATCCACTGGGCGTTCACCGGTGGTAGAGTGAATCCTTGTATTTGCCACCTCATCGCGCCACTGGTTGGCTTGGGTTTGCACATCATCAAGGTCGCCAAATGAGCGTAGCGGGAAGAAGTTGTGGCGAATATAGTGGATGGCTCCTTTCTCGATTTTGCCCTTTTCATGAGGTTGGCCAATATTGCAAGGTACTGGAACGATCTTAAAGGGTCGTAAAAAATCCAGGAAGGCTTCATTGAAACGTACCAGTGGCCCGTCTCTTTCCAGGACGGCAGTGAGCATATTATCGTGGACCAGTTCAACCGGACTGCCACCAAAAAAGGTAAAGGCATTTAAGAGTCCACGGTGTAGAGCTTCCTGTCTTTGAGAGTGGGTAAACTCCAGATAGAGAAGCCGGCTATAACATTCAATAACCGCGAGGCAGTAGAGTTTCCTTGAACAATTACCATAAACAAGGTTTCCAAAGTGGCCCCAATCGGTCTGGCATTGATGTCCCGGCTTGGATTCAAAACGGATGAAGGCCTCTTTTTGTTTGGGACGGATGGATCGCAAATAATCTCGTACAATACTTAGCCCGCCGTCAAAACCAAGCGGGTTGAGGCGCTGGTGCACCACTACAGCTGACACTTTGGGAGCGATATTTGCAAGCAGGGTTTGTTTTTCCAAGCTACTGGAAGGAGGATAATGTTAAGAGTTGACGCGTCCAT
>JAVEVM010000512.1:0-3918 GCA_034005055.1 Desulforhabdus sp.
TGTGCTCTTCCGATCTAAGCTAAAGCATCGACGTTCCGGTTAGCTGTTCGAGCCTGAGCGGCAGCTCAGAGAGCTGCTGAATAATTCGCTTGCTGCCGTCTGCTCTAGCATCCAGGCGCAGTTGAGCACAGCGACATTAACTGGCTTACGATAGGAAACTGCTTTTTTAACTTAGCGCAGCCTTTAGAGCTGCTCATGTCAGCAGGACCAAAGCCCTGCAAGATGGGGTTTCCTGATGGGAACTAACTGACAAAGGAGGTAGCATTATGGAATCGATTGTCAAGCGAAAGTATGGAACATATATCGTTTCATTGCTGATATGCATGCTCGTTTTTGCATCCTGTGGCTGTTCCCTGGCAAATGGAGACGAGATCACCGACCAGCCCCGTTCGCTTTACGCACAAACAATGGGTCCACAGGGGAAACGGCCGGGGAAAGCGCCATTTGGAGGACCACAGCTGGGCATGCCAAGAGCAATGAGCACTCCCCCTGAGGTCGCCCATGATTATTTCGACCCCGCACAAGTGGCGGAAAATGAGAGATCGCCTTTTGGCGTGGATGCTCCCTTCACCAAAAAAGGCAACCCTTTTGATTGGAACGGTGAAGAAGGAACCGATCTTCTTAGGAAGCTCGGTATTGCCTGGATTATGCCCTCCGCAACTTTTGGTGTAAGCCCTCTAAATATTACCCCAACTGCCGGCGGAAGAGACTTTCTTCGACTCGACCGTTACGTCCTGAATGCTCAGGCGGCAAATGTTCATGTTCTTTTCGTAGTCAGCCCCAGAGAGTTGTCATCGGCTCCCCCTCCGTCTCCACCCGGGTTCCCCAAAGACGTTGATAATTACCTGCAGGTGGTTCGAGCTGCGATCGAAAGATATGACGGCGACGGTATAGACGACATGCCGGGACTTCGCTACCCGATAAAGTACTGGATGGTTCTCAATGAACCGTTTTTTAGGAGATATTGGGCGGGCAGTGCAGAAGATTACTGCCGACTCTTTATTCAGACTTACAGAGCTGTGAAAGAAGCCGATCCCGGTGCCAAGGTGGTCCTGTCGTCATTGATCAATCCTCATATGGAGGATACGTTCTCGTTCGCTGAGCAATTCTTCAAATGCTACAAACAAGCATTGGACAGAAAGGAAGCCCCTGCAACAATCGATGCCATCGATCTTCACTGGATCAGTAAGCAGGAGGCGGATCAGGCGTATCCGGAATATAAAAGAGGACTGGATTGGCTAATGAGCCAGTGTCAACAAATTGGACTCAAGATCCCTGAAGTAATCTGCACCGAGGCTTGCGTTTTGACGCATGACCGGGACGCAGTGGCTCGGGATGTTGTGAAACGCTATTTGCTTGCCCGCTCCTTGGGTATCTCTAAGATATTCTGGAGCAGTCTGGTATCAGCAGACCCGAAAAGAGATTTTTTTACCGCTATTTCCCTTAAGACCATACCTGATGATCCGGCTTTGGATGTCTATCGGTTCATGGCCAAAAGCGTTCGCACCGGTGCGTGCACTCTTAAACAGCCTCAAACGGGGGTTTTCGAGATCAAAGTAGAGAACGGACCCAAGGTCTGGTGGAGGGATATTGCGGGAGAGATTGGGCAATCGATCACTGCTAAGAATGCCAGGGATATCTATGGCAAAAGTCTAACCGGCCGTAAGATCACGGCTGGTACAAGTCCGATTTACAGTTTCGACTGATTTGACGCGTCTCCACCCTTTTTCATTTTGACCTGTTGCGAAAAGGTCTTTAAACAGCTCGTTGCCAAGCTCCCGCGTTGGAATGATGCCAAAATCCTCGGGCAGCTGCTGATTTGGTGTGGGGAGTACCAAATATGGTAATGGTTCCAGAGCAGGAGCATGGGAACTAGAAAAAAGAACAAGCCGGCTCACGAATCCGTGCCGGATTGAGAGCCAGCAATTCTCATTTTGACTGCTGATTGAGAACGCTGTTGCGGGACGGTTACTTGGATGATATGTAACGCTCATACATTAACGGAACCAGTAAGCAGAAAATCCGAACTGGCTGCTCCTTTATATCTTGCCCTGTTTTCTGTCGGGATGTTCACGCTTGTACCGGTCTGGATATGGGACTGGGGCTTTGTGGTTCCCGGCTGCTATCTGCTTCTCTGGTCGACCTTCGACTTACGTATGGCCTTATTCCTTCTAGCAGGCCTTTCAGTTGCCCAGGGTAAAGTAGGGATTCTTGCTCATACCGGCGCCAACGTTATTATCGACGACATCATTTTCGCCGAGCTCTTTTTGCCGCTGTTCATGATCTCCTATTGTCTTCGATCTCTTAAGGATGAGCCCAGGCAGCTCGTATGGCACCGAAATGTAACGGAAACCATTTTGTTGCTGTTTATATTCGTCCTGTGGGTATTGGTTTGTATCAACTTCATCGACTGGAAAGTTCGAGCCTACACTCAATTATTTCATATTGTTGTAGGCTTCATTTATCTGATTTTGTTCTCCACCCTATCGATTGAAGAGCTCCACTTCTTTTTCAAGACCATGCTCTTTTGGGGAGTTGTGTACTTCGTAATGGGGCTGTTGTGCATTTCGGGTGTGATTCTTGAGTTCAACGCCCTGGAACTGACGAAGATATTCAGGTTGAAACTAGAGTTTTTTAGCGGTGGCAAAAGGGCGTCGCTACTCGCACCGCCAGCTGTGACTTCCGTAACGCTCGGTTTGTTTGCTTTCGCAAGTTATCTATTGGGCTACTTGCACCGCAGGTTCCGATACTGGATATACTCAGCCGCGTTTCTCACCTCTGTTGGGATATTCTACACCAGAACCAGGTCGGAAATGGTTGCATTCCTGTTCGCCGGTTTTACACTGACCGCTCTGTTTTCGTGGAAAAGAAACTTTCTGTTGAGAGGACTCACGCTTTGCCTCGTTTACGTATTGATTGTTTGGGCGGTGGCTGCGGGGTTTGATCTTGCTTCCGCCCTCAAGAGGATACAAGTTTCAACGGATACGGCGGAACAGGCTAGCCTTGGCATTCGGCTCGGTTTATGGAAAGAAGGCTTGATTGATTTGGCAAAGACGCGTGGCGTCGGTGTAGGGACTGGAGGCTTTTTTGAATACAAGGATCAGTGGCCACATGCCCACAACGTCTACTTTTCCGTCCTTTTTGATTTGGGTGTGGTGGGCTTTGTACTCTGGCTACTGTTCTATTTCAATCTGTGGAGACTGGCATTGATTGCTCTTAAAAGGATTCCTTACCTTTCGAAGGAATGGGCGCTCCTTGCCTTTTTGACGGCATTTTACGTCGAGCTTTCATTAACCAGCCTTTTGCAGCATGAGTTTAGAACTTTTATTTGGTGGATGTTTCCGGGAATTTTTCTGGCAGCCATCAATAGTGCGCTCAAGAAGTATCAGCCCAGCTTTTGAAAGTCATCCTATGGAGGGATAGCATGCATCTCACGCGCAGGGACTTTCTCAAATCTGCAGCAATCGCCGCCGGTGCCGGCATCACCCCAGGCATCAATGCCTACGCCAGCCTTTTTGGAACTGGCTCCAACGCCGTCAGGAAAAGTAATCCAAATATCATCATGATCGTCATGGATACGCTCAGGGCAGATCACTTGTCTTTGATGGGTTATGGCAGGCATACCAGTCCCAATTTGGACGAATTCTCAAGGCGCGCAGCAATATTTGCCAATACGATCAGTCCAGCTCCCTGGACCGTCCCTTCTTTTGTGTCACTTATGACGGGAATGCTGGCCTTCAATCATAACCAAAACCTGGCTCCGGAAAAAGCACGTCCGCTTAACTGTACTCTTTTGCCCGAATTATTGAGCTACGCAGGCTACAATACCTGCATGGTATTGGTAAATTGCTATGTCGAAAATTTCTCTTATGGCTTCAATGAAAACTACCACTTTTGCGGTTCCAGAAACAGCGATGA
>JAVEVM010000513.1:0-3911 GCA_034005055.1 Desulforhabdus sp.
TTTAGTTTCAAATTGTCATTGTCGACGAGTTTTATAAATTATGGTAATGGAGATTAACGACTATAAACAGACCAACTTATTAAAAGGAGTCGCTTTTTCGGAAACTACGCAGATCTGGCACAATGAAAAGAAAGATTACATCATGTCAAAAGTTATGATCTATCCTTCAACATATGACGATGTTCGGCAAGCGGTGAGCCGGGCCTTTGAGCTTTTCCCGTTGGCTATGAAAGGGAAAAAAGTCTTTATAAAGCCCAATGTATTGCGCTCTTCGCAAGCATCCGAGGGGATAGTCACCAATCCTGCAGTTGTCCGCGCAGTCGTTGAGAAGGTAGAAAGACTGGGACCGCATTCGATAATTGTAGGCGATAATCCAGGCCTGTTCGACTATGGGGCTAATGAAAAGAGTTTCGAAAGCACAGGCCTGATGGAAGCAGCTAAAGGCTACTATCAGAACATCGGGAATGATTCAGCAGTAGTCGAATTCAACCCCGATTTTATGCCCACCGTAAGCCCCTCTCGAACAGTGTTGGAAGCCGACGTTTTCATCAGCTTGCCAAAGTTCAAGACGCACGGTTTAACAGTGGTCACCGGAGCCATCAAAAACAGCTACGGCATTCTGCCCGGCGCTCAGAAAGCGAGGCTGCACAAAGCGGCAGGCAGCCCGGAACGATTTCACGAACTGGTGGTTGACGTATTTCGCCTTAGAGTGCCTGACTTGTTTCTGGTCGACGCGGTGGTAGGTATGGAGGGCAACGGGCCGGCTTCTCCCGAGCTCAGGAATATCGGATTGATCCTGGCCTCTGATAATGCCGTGGCGCTTGATGCTGTTATTGCGACAATGATGGGATGTGATCCAAGCAGATTGCGATTTCTGCAGAAGGCCAAAGAGATGGGCCTGGGAGACTTCGATTTGAACAGGATTGAGATCATTGGGGAACTGCAGCAACTGTCGGATTTTAAGCTTCCCCCGTTGGGGGGTGAAGCCATATGAACAACCCGGCAATGCAGGAGATGCTGCATAGCCGAACGATACTGCGACCGCAAGCTGATCCTGAGTTGTGCACTGGTTGCGGCAGTTGTGTTGAGCGGTGTCCGGCATCGGCATTGTCCATGAACGGCGATCTGCCCCAAGTTAATGCCGACACGTGCATCACCTGCTTTTGCTGTCAGGAAATCTGCCCTGAGAAAGCTATCAGTCTACGATGAATAATTGGTCGACTTCCATTGTGAGTGCCCGTGATGGGATAAGTAAGAATAGAGTGGCAACGCGTCTGGTCTTTATAGTCGCGCTGACTTTAGTTGCCTTTCCTTGCGCCTGGGCCAATGAGGATGATCTGGAGTCCCTCTACACTTTTTTACAGGGAACATACGAAGTGATCGGAAAGTGGCCGGACTCACAGCAGACATATAGCGGAATAATGGTTTTAAGCAAGGAAGCGGACTTGATTAGAGTCACGCGGACAATCAGCGGGGAAAGAACAGAAGCGGTTGGAAAGATTGAAACGATCACTGCAGATCAAATCAACGTGCTGAGAGTTCGCTTCGCTCGGGACGGCGAACAGTATGAAGCTATCTACCTGATCGGTTCCGACTTGGATAACTATGGGCGGCTCACAGGTTATGTGTATTCAAAGGAACGTCCGACCGAACAGCCGGGACTGGAAGCACTGTTTTATGACAGAAATGCAGAAAGTTAGCCTCTGCCCGGAAAGTACATTTGTCGTGGTGCCGATCGACACAAATGTCATCCTGTGTGTTCTACTGCAAAAGCATGACTGAACTCGCGGTCCAACAGGTTCAGGTTGCGATTCGCACGAATGAAGTTTTCGACTTCCGGAACAAGACTGCGAAGATACCGGAAGCTTTCCGGTCGGGGGGTAGTGCGTGTGATATGGAAAAGGTTCTGAATCATGCTGAATATCTTGGTAGGTGGACACTTATTCTGGGAGATGTGAATTCTGGTAAAACGTCTCTTTGCAGAGCCATATTGGAGGAAATGTGTCGGCACCGGCTGGCTGAAAGAACGGTCATTATCGATCTAGCCCCCGAAGTTCCCGATAGAGTGCTGCTTAATGGAGGGCTGAAGGGAGTCGGTGGGCGGCTGCTACCACCGCGTGGAGAGAAGGTGGTTTATTTGAGCGCTCCGCTGGTGGCTCCAAGGCTAAGTTCCGCCTGCGAGAAGGAAGCCTTTGAAAAGGCCAGGTTGAACGTGCCGAAAATTGAGGCTCTATTCAGACAATACAGTCGGCTCAAACGGGACATCCTGTTCATCAACGACATCAGTATGTCAGTGCAGGTGGATTCCGCTGAAAAAATGATTGGTTTTCTGCTGGCCGCAAGGACTGTTGTTGCCAATGGTTATTATGGCACGAAGTTAACTTCCGGAGAGCTTTCCAGACGGGAGCGGCGACAGATGGACATGCTCAAGAAGTTTTTCCACGAGATTATTTCAATGTAGGCAATGAAGGCCCTTCGCGAAATATCGTGCTATGTTCGGCCGCTGATGTTCTTAGTTGCCTGGTGCAAGTCGATGACATGAGCCAACAGGCATCACCGCAGTTAGCAAAGATGCAAAGAAAACAGGTTAATGCTTTGAAAATCCTCTATACCTCAGACACCCATGTTTATCCGTCGTATTTTGACCGGCTGTTAACCGCTGCAGAACAAATTCGACCCGCTGTTGTGATCGTCGGTGGCGATATCATTCCAGATTGGCGGGGAGGCATTCAGGCATCCATTGAATCTCACAAGGCATGGTTGCGGAATGAGCTCCTGCCCCGTCTAGAGGACTTTCGGGCAAGATGTGGCGAGGTGCCGATGCTTCTCGACTTTGGAAATGATGACATTGCGGCGGCCAGATTCCTTTTGGAGGAAAGAGACGGCAAGGACCTCCACTTGTTACACATGCAATTGGTGAAGCTAGACGAGCATCTTGCAGTTGCGGGTTACATGACAGTAAACCCAACGCCTTTTGGACTTAAGGATGGCGAAAAACCTGATTGCAGGGATAGCAGCGGACTGCACGAGGTTGGAGTAAAAATAGCAGGCTCCATCACCTCAACGGGGTCCGAGACTCCCTTTGTGCTCGATCGTGTGGCTGGAACCATTGAGGATGATATGGACGAACTTTCCAGGATGTTGGAGAGTGATGCTTGGCGAGAGTTTTCTTTCATCTTTGTGAGCCATGCGCCGCCAAGGGATACGGATCTGGATCGCACTAATACGGGCTCTAATGTCGGTAGCACGGCAGTGAAACGATTTGTTGAAAAGTGGGGACCTAGCGGCCGGTTGATAGCGTCTCTGCATGGCCACATTCACGAATCCCCATGGAGAACGGGACAGGTTTGGCAATACCTTCACGGCGTTCCCTGTTTCAATGTGGGGCAGAAGACGAAACTGCTCAGAGCGCTCTTGATTGACACTGAAGATGTTGTGGAATCGGCCAGGTCGGTTTTGATTGGCAAGTCAGGAGAGTTCTCTATCAGGGAGAAGGGGGAATGGTTTCCGGAAGGCTAAGTGGACGTGACGAGACTGTGAGAGGTGACGCGGAAAAATACCGGAATCCGGCGTAGGCAAAGCATATAGGCTCAGCTGCTTCCATTTCCCGTGTTTGCAGACGTATTTTCCACAAGCTTTTAGCGGAATGTGCCGGGCTGGAAACTGATACCTCTTTTCAGTTTTCTTTCTGGCAGATTACTTAATTAAACCGTTCATGCAGCAGCCTGCTGGTCGTTCCCATCCTTTAGATCAACCGCATTGGGCTTTAAATCAAGGGCGATTGAGTTTATTTTTTGCTGCAGGGTTTTGGAATAGGCGAAGTTGAGGTTGAGCTTGAGGTCCTGCTCGCTAAGACCCAGAGCAAGCCCGATGAGCTGCGGGAGGTAAAGGACCGAGAGGCCGAGGTCTTC
>JAVEVM010000514.1:0-3910 GCA_034005055.1 Desulforhabdus sp.
AAGGGTGCTCGCCACCTAATCTGGAAAGTTTGATATCAAAGACTGTGAGGCTATAGTGGACCAGGAAAGCTTTACAACAACCAAGCAACGACCAACAATGAGGCTTCATCTCTGGTTGGAGACCGCAGACGGTCTGTTCTTTGGAATCGGGCGCGCTCAGCTGCTGGCTAAAATAGAAGCATGCGGCTCGCTCAAAAAGGCTGCAGACGAGCTGGGAATGTCATATCGAGCGGCTTGGGGAAAAATCAAGAAAACCGAAATGGTGGTTGGAGCCAAGCTCATCGAGCGCAGCGGCAACAAACGGGACGGCTATCAACTGACGGAGCTCGGGAGAAAGTTGCTCGACAATTTCAACACCTGGTTTAATGAAATTGAAAACCTGGCCCTGTTGAAGGCTCAAGAACTTTTTCCCTGGCAGGTAGAGAGCTTCGACGAGCAAGCTTCCCGCCCCTTATCGGTTGCATCCAAACGTTGAGCGACAATATGCACATCCTCAAGCATAGATCGTCAACTTTCAGAGATAGGAATCTGTTTGCGGCAGAATACGCCCTGGCCGTAGAAGAGCTCCTTGAAATCTACGTCGATGGCACTCTCTATGCCATCACCATGCGTTCGCCGGGGGATGATTTGAATCTGGCTGCCGGCTTTTGCTACAGTGAGGGCATCGTCGATAGCTGGAGCGATTTTCTGGCCATAGAACATTGCTCACCTGCAGCGAATTCGGGCAGAATTATGGTCCGGCTGAAGGAGAGGAGGCCCGCCGGTATGGATTATCGGGCGCAGGATAATAATTATTTCAGCAAATCCAGTTGCGGACTGTGCGGCAAGCGAAGATTGACCGATATATGCATGGCGATGTGCCCGTCGCAGCGCCACGATCGAATATACGTCAGTGATATCTGGCGGTTAAAGTCCGTTTACGAGACCAGCCAAGAGTTGTTCAGGATCACTGGGGCAACCCATTCTGCTTCGATTTTCGACCGTAGCCGAAACCTGCTGGCCTTTGCCGAAGATATCGGCAGGCACAATGCCCTTGATAAAACGGTCGGCAGGCTGCTCCGCCAAGACAATTTAGAAGACGCCTACCTGGCAATCGTCTCTTCACGCTTGAGCTTTGAGATGGTGCAGAAGGCCGGACGTGCACGGCTGCAGATTCTGACCGGGCTGTCCGCTCCCACCGATATGGCCGTTTCCATGGCTGATCAGCTCAATATCACCCTGATCGGGTTTCTGCGCGACGAGAGCTTCACCATTTACACGCATCCCGAAAGAATCATCACGAGCGATTCCGCCCTCAAAAAATTTTGAGGACCGTTATGTCAATATTAACATAGAAAAGTCAGCTAACCATTTACGCCGCATCGGATCACGCTCGCCAGTGATTTTAGGGCACTAAGCTCTCGTTTTCATCATATATACTTTATATAACATATTATAATCATTACATTTTACTTGACTCCAGGGACCTCATATGCCACTCTTGATTCTACCATCCTCAAACTTATTCTTATTCAATCAAACCCGGTTCGGTACCGGTTTTTCCCGGCCGGCAAGGAGGCTGCAATGCAGTTGAACCGACGCGATTTTATTAAAGTGACGGGGGCCGGTGTGGCCAGCCTTTCCCTGTCACAACTCGGTTTCGATTTTAAGGCCACTGCGGGCTTATGCCGCCGACCTCAAAATCGAAGGAGCCAAAGAAGTTATCAGTGTCTGCCCGTTTTGTTCTGTGAATTGCCACATCATCACCCATCTCAAAAACGGCGAACTGGTGAGCACGGAAGGCGATCCGGATTTTCCCATCAACCAGGGCGCACTTTGCGCCAAGGGTGCGGCCATGCTCTCCTTGACGCGCAATCCTCATCGCGTCACCAAGCCTCTCTACCGGGCCCCGAACAGTGACAAGCGGGTAGAAGAAAGCTGGGATTGGGTGCTTGACCGCATTGCTCAGAGGATTAAGGAAGGCAGAGATAAGAACCCGCAGTTAAACAACGCCAAGGGTCAGGCTGTCAACCGGCTCGAAAAAGTATTTGCGCTTGGCACCTCACACATGGACAACGAAGAGTGCTCGCTGACGCACCAGGCGATGCGAGCTCTTGGCGTGGTCCATATGGACCATCAGGCACGCATCTGACACAGCGCCACTGTTGCGGCTCTGGGAGAGTCGTTCGGACGCGGCGCAATGACCAACCACTGGATCGGCATCAAGAATGCGGACGCCATCCTGATCATGGGCAGCAACGCTGCCGAGCAGCACCCTATTTCTTTTAAGTGGGTCCTGGACGCAAAGTCCAGAGGCGCAGTGGTTATACACGTCGACCCAAAATTTTCACGCACCTCTGCGCGCTCCACTTTTCATGTCCCTCTTCGTTCCGGCACCGATATTGCCGTTCTCGGCGGTATGATCAACCACATTATTGAGAATGAAAAGTACTTTAAAGACTATGTTGTGAACTACACCAATGCCTCTTTCATTGTCGGCGACGCCTATGGATTCGAGGACGGCCTGTTTACCGGGTACGATTCGCAAAAGGGAGCTTACGACAGCAAGCAATGGGCTTATGCCACGGACCAGAACAAGGTGCCCAAAAGAGACCCCAGCCTCAAGGATCCCCGCTGTGTTTTTCAGCTCATGAAGCAGCATTATTCGCGCTACACACCCGAAAAGGTTTCCGAGATCAGCGGGGTTTCCAAAAAAGACCTGCTGAAGGTCTATGAAGCCTATGCGGCCACCGGGGCTCCCGACAAGGCGGGAACCATGCTTTATGCTCTGGGCTGGACCCAGCATACGGTGGGATTACAAAACATCCGTGCCGCAGCCATTGTGCAGTTGCTGCTCGGCAATATGGGCATCGCCGGCGACGGTATTAATGCTTTGCGCGGCGAGCCCAACGTGCAAGGTTCCACAGACTATGCACTGCTCTACCATCTTGTGCTCGGGTATATGCATGGAAGGGCTTTCCCCCGAGCATTACGAGCCGGTCGAGACTCCCGTGGCAAATCATCCGTTCTCCAAGCAGTTGAACAATCCATGTGGACATGGAGAGGCCAAATTCTAGAACGAGCCGGACATCCAATTGGCAAGAAACTTTGGTTTATCCGAATCTGAACTGCGACTTTTGCGTTGTCTGATCAAGGAGCGCAAAGATGAAATCAAAACAGCGTGGAATGCCCACTTCGGTTGAGGTCACCAATATTTCAAGGCATGGCTTTTGGATTCTACTCGAGCAGGACGAGCTATTCTTGCCTTTCGCGGAATTTCCATGGTTCGAAGCGGCCCCAGTCTCCGCGATACTCAAGGTACAGATGCCGGGGCCGGAGCATCTGTATTGCCCGGATTTGGACGTTGACCTGACGGTAGAGTCCATAAGGTATCCAGAAAAGTACCCTCTTGTATCAAAATCGATGCCGAACCAGCGGTTCGAGTCGGACATCCAGCAGCAAAAGATACGACGAAGCACTCGTTCGCCTGCATGGTCCGGCAGCGGCTAGAATTTTCGAGCTTTCCCCGCCGCAGCCAAGATCATTAGTGACAGTTAAGACAACCGTATAGAAGCCCGGCTCCAGATTGGATATCGTGGGGCTCACTCCCGCGGCAGTTCTGTTGAATTGTGAGTTGTCCCAGTGCAGCAGCTGCCAGTCATATTGGACGATGGTCCCCGGAGATCCGCTCCCACTCAGCTCGACTGCATCAAATACGACTTGATTCGGACCGGCATCGGCTTGTGCAAAAAGTAGATGGGCCAACAGGCAGTCTCCTACGAAATAGAGACCGCAATTTGATTCCAAAGAAGCCAAAACTTCGGCCTCGTGCGCACGGTTGGTTTCCAGTTGGTGAGAGTTGTCTGAGGATTCCACTCCGTCAACATTGTTGCCCTCTGCATTTTTTTTCCACAAAATGCCATGATGGGGC
>JAVEVM010000515.1:0-3907 GCA_034005055.1 Desulforhabdus sp.
GCCCCATAACGTTTGAGCGAGAAGCCGATCCGCTGCTCGTGCCCTTCGCTGTATATGAGCAGAGCAATCGATTTTCTGCCCAGAAGCTGGTTACGCTGGTTGAACTTGGCCTGAAAAAGGGAGTCGCGGTCGTTGATATTGACATAATTGGCCCGAATCGGAAACGCCTTGATCTCACGGCCCTGCTGGCACATCTGATCCAGGAAGCTGACGAACTCGACATATTCGTCGGGCGCGCCGGTAAACGCTTGCTCCAACTCAGCAAAAATCTCTGGGGAAAAGAGGAAGGTGCCCAGGCCGAGCAGGTCATTGTCCAAGTGACGAGGTTTCTCAATCAGCCGAGTGATGCGTGGGCCCTCCAAAGCCACCGCATAATTCCGCCGGATCAGGTCGACATCGTCAATCTCCATCACACCACAGGTGGCAAAAGCGCCTCGTGTATTCGTCTCCTTCAATTCATGATGGTTGGAATCGACGTAGCACTCGTCGGAGAGGATGACGCAAAACGGACCATCTATCAGCTCACGCCCAAGCAGGATGGACCAGGCCAGGCCTCGGTGCAGGGCGGTGTTGCGAACGTAGCGGATGACTACGCCAAGGGCCTGGCCATCCGCGAAATAATCCTCAATGACCTCGGCGCAGTATCCCGTAATGATGACGATCTCGTGGATTTCAAGCTGATCGCGCATCAACTCGATGATCCGCTGCAGGTTGGGGATACCGTTAATCGGTAGCATGCTCTTGGGCATGAGCTCCGAGTAGGGCCTGACTCGAGTACCAAGGCCAGCGGCAGGTATCAAGCCAATCAGACGGTTGCTGCCGTCAGCGGCCATCACGACCCAGGAGCAGCCAATAGCGGCAAAGATGATACAGATACTTCACAGTCTCAGCCAGATGGGACATTTTGGAAACACCGGTATGCCGCGGGGCAAAGGTGACGTGAATCTCTTCGAAGCGCCGACCCGCTCGAGCCAGGCGGGCGGCGACCTCGAGCACATGTTCGAAGCCATCCTGCTCCATGGGCAACCCCGCAACCACCTCTCGACGAAAGGCCTTGGCCCCGGTGTACAAGTCGGTCAGTTGCTGTTGGAAAAGCAGATTGAACAAGCAAGTGATAACCCGGTTGCCCGCGACCTTGAGCCAAGGCATTTGAGTCTCTTGTGGCCGGAGAAAACGGGAGGCATAGACCACATCGCTGTGATCAAGACCGCGCACCATTTCGGGAATCGCTTCCGGCGGATATTCGCAATCCGCATCGATGATGACAAGACGATCGGCTGTGGCTGCCCGGATGCCGTCGCGCAATGAAGCACCATACCCTTCATTGCGTTGATGCGCGATAACAGTGACTCCGGTGAAACTTTGCAACCGGGCTAAACTGCCATCGGTGGAACAGTTGTCAATAAAGATGGGATGGAGCGACAAAGGAACCGCCATCAGTCGGTGGTAAAAAATATCCAATATCTCCGCTTCATTGAATACGGGAACAATAACGTCGACAACCAATGTTGCCATAGAACCTGAATGCGCTGTCATCATGGATAAAAAAAGCCGGCTCTGAACAAGAACCGGCTTGGCATCATAAGCGGCTCATCCTAGGAAGGTTGCAGAGCCAGATATCTCCTTCGGGCAAAAACAAAGAGGATCCAGCCCACACCACCTGCGAGACCAACAAGGGAAAGCCAGGGGAAATGAACCAGGCAATAGGCCAACCCGATGAGCGGATAAAGGCAAATCCGAACCACACCCTTCAACCAACCGTGCGTAGCGATGAAATCGGCAATGGGCGGCGAGTAGGCGTAGTACAGATGTACAAATTTCTGGCCGACGGCATGCGGCAACAAACGTTGATCACGGAACTGCCGTAGCAGAACGACCTGCGGTTCCAACTGGGAACCAAAGGCAGCGGTGGCAATGAAGCATCCGCCACCGCCACCGCCGGAATCCTTGTACGGCAGGACTTCAAAGAAGCCTTCGGCAATCACCTGCGATCCAGCGTCGTTGGGATGCAAGCCGTCATAGGACAGGTTGGCCCAATTGCCAATCACTCTGCTGTGGGTGTCAACCAAGGTAATTCCTTTGGCAGCCGCAATGCCGGCAATCGCGCTATTGTAGTTGGCAATGGCATAGCCGACCCCGGTGTCCCGATAATTAGGCGTAATGGTGGAAAGAATAGGAATGCCATTGTTCGCCATGACAATGTCGACCATTCTTGTAATATTATAGCTCAAGGTCGCCGTGGTCACGCCCCACAAAGCGTCATTCTCACCCTCCATAATCAGCACATACTTCGGGGCAAACGTTTTCATATCTTTTTCAATATGGGAGAGCCCCCCCTTGGTTTGTTCGCCCCCCACTCCCCTGTTGACGATGGTGGCCCGCCCGCCTACCATTTGCTGTAAAAAAACAGCGTAAGCGGTCGCTCCTTGACCTGCCGTAACCGAATCACCAATGCAGAGTACAACCTCGGCGGCAAAAGCAGGATTGGAACTGGTTAGACCAAGTAAGACCGTTAAAATGGAAAGTAAAAGCCGTCTCATGGATCCAAGCGGGGTGGGGACAGCGCCTCCCCTCAAAAAAGATGAAGTGTCATCAGGCAGTCTTGTGCTCATTGGTAACTCCTGGTGAAAAGCATGCTTTTATCCTCCACAAAAACTGGAATCTCGATAGCCTCGATGTCGTCTATTTGTTCTTTCGGCGATTCGGCCTGTCGCTCTTCAGGAAGCCAAGATTGACCAGTCCAGCTTGCCAGCAATTTTAAATATTGCCCTTCTCTGAAACCTTCCCAAAAAACCTGCAAGGTTTTCTCGGCACTGACTTCCAGAAAGGGGTCGATGTCAGGGGCATCGTTATCCGCATGCACCAAGCTGATCTTGCTCCATTTCTTATCCGCCATACGAATGGTGTAAATATCGTCGTCGCCATCGTCATTTCCGGCGAATGCAATCCAAACGATACCATCCTTGTCAACGGAAATGAAAGCTCCTGTGGAATTATTGGGGACCCCGGGGACAGTGCTAGGAGCAGACCATTTCGATCCTGAACAAGTGGCATAACGAATATGTTGCCCGGTTTCATCTATCGCCGTCCAGACGACGAATTTCGTCCCGTCTGGCGACGTATCAATTGAAGGAGCTACATTATCGGCGTTATCATATGTGATCTGAACAGGCTGACTCCATGTTCCGCCTTGCCGGGTGCTGAAAAAAATTTCTCGTCGCAAGCCATCCGAAGCAGCCCAAACCATGTCCATGGAGACGGTTCCATGGGTCGAAGCTGCAACGCGAGGTTCTGGCTGAAACAAGAACACACATGTTGCCAAAACAATGATAGCAAGTCTCACAACGCCTCCCTTGGTTGTCTTTCTTAAGTGGTGATTTTTCATTATAGCGGTTGGTTAACAAAAAAACAAACAATACCGAGAGTCTGCACCGGCAGCCTTACACCCGAACTTAGGTTTCACCGTCATTCAAGACAGTCCCAATCCATGCTTGCTGACGCCATGCAACCCAACAAAAAGGAAACTGTATACAGACAAGCAATACAGGCACAACAGCAGAAAAAGGAAAGCAGGTCTGAGCAACTGGTTTTTCGCATGGAGAAAGAGCACAGACAACATGCCAATTATGGGAAGAAAGTACCTCCCTTGCGCTTGAAAATCAACTGTCCAGGCATGATACAACGCCACCGCCACAAGCCCTCCCGCGCTGACAGCACAAATGAAAAGCAGGCTCACCCCCTCCCAGCCACCACGAACAACAACAGCGGCAACCCCTACGAGAAAAAGCAGAATTCCAGTGTACCGGACATAATCATAGTAAGGAAAAGAAGCGGAAATGGAAGTATATCCAAAAACGCCGAAGGCGCTCCGGAAAGATTTCTCCCCCCAGCGATCAAGGTGGATGAT
>JAVEVM010000516.1:0-3893 GCA_034005055.1 Desulforhabdus sp.
CATAGGTGCAAACGCCGCAGGCCCGCTGCGTTATGTGTGAGGCATCCCTGGGATCGCGGCCCTTGAGCATGATCTCCAGGCCGCGGAAAAGGGTGGAGCTGCTCCACGCGTTGCTTACTTTCCCATTGGCTACTTCTACCTCGATGCGTAAATGACCCTCAATGCGGGTAATCGGGTCGATGACAACTCGCTGTCCCATATTATGATTCTCCTATTGCAAGAAGTGATCGCTTAGCAATTTCAATACATACGGCCGATGAAATCAGTGCTTAAAGCGGCTTATAAAAAGGAGACATTTTGTCCCAGAAGCCCGGCTCGCTGCAGCCGATGCAGGGATGGCCGCCGTCTACGGGCCAGCTGGTGCCATCGTTGAATTTCACGGACGGGCAGTTGTTGTAGGTCTCCGGTCCTTTACAGCCTAACTCGTAAAGGCAATAGCCTCTTTGCGCCTCTTCGGATTGAAATGACGGGGCGAATTCGCCCATTTCAAAATGGGACCTTCGCTGGCACTGGTCATGAACCAATTTTCCGTAGGCAAACAGGGGTCTGCCTAAGCTGTCGACCTCGGGAAGCTTTCCGAACAAAAGGTAGTTCACTACTGTACCTACCATGTTGATGGGATTGGGAGGACAGCCGGGAATGTTCACGGTGGTGATTCCGGTGACTTCCTGGACGGATTTCGCCCCGGTAGGATTGGGGGCCATCGACGGGACCCCACCATAGGCTGAGCAAGTGCCAACGCACAGTACCGCCAGAGCTTTGGGGCAGACTTCCTTGGCTATCTCCAGAAAAGTCTTGCCGCCTACCATGCCGTAGACCCCATTGTCAGCGGTCGGTATGGAACCGTCAACCACGCAGATAAACTTTCCAGCATGATTGGCTACTGCGTCATGCAGCGATTTTTCCGCGGCTTCGCCCGAAGGAGCCATAATTGTTTCATGGTAATCCAACGATAAGATCTCGAGCACCAGAGTGTCGATCCAGGGATAGGTGGTTCTCAAAAGTGCTTCGCTGCAGCCCGTACACTCGGCAAATGATAGCCAAACGACAGGTGGGCGTTGAGATGATGCGAGTGCCTCCGCGATTTTTGGAACAAATGAAGGTGCCAGTCCCATGGTCGCCGACACAATGGTGCAAAATTTCATGAAGTCTCTTCGACTCACACCCCTTTGCTGCAATCTCTCTTCAAACCTTTTCTTGTCATCCGACATAAGAACCCTCCGCAAGCCAATTTGTAAAGTTATTGCGCCTACTGTTCCCACAACCCCCCTCTAGGGCATGGGTTCCTTCCAGCCTTTTTAAGTCTACTCTCGATTGTTGAAGCAAACGGCAGCGGCCAAGAAAAGGCGAGTGCACGAATCCCGACGGTGAAAGGGGAAACAAGTGCTGGAATTTGCAGCCCAAAAATCGTATTCAACAGCATCAATTCTCGGTTCCCGGTGAGTTTACCGTCTTTAAGCTTGATCTTCTGTGCTCAAACTGCAATCCAATGTAAAAAGCGCCGTTATGCGTTCATGAGACGAAAGCCGGAGTTGTTTATTCCCTAACCTCTCAAGAAGACCGCATTTCTTGCTGCATCGGTCATTTCGGCACATATCACGGCTGAATTTCGCTGTCAAGCAGTGCGAACGGTCGCTGAGTGCCTCCAGTACCTGGCATGGAAGGCATTTGAGACGGCGGTGGTTGAGCCGCAGTTCTCCAACGGTCGATATGCTGCTATAATTAGCAACTCAAGCCATTCGCGATTATCTGATGGCAAACAGAGCTTGGGCACAAGGAGTAGCAGTCCCGGGTGGAGCTACAGAAACCGTGTTTTTGAGAGTTGGTCGCGTGGTGCAGCGCGAATTCACTGACTTGCTGATGCTAGAGGGTGCAGACTCGTGATTGCAGTTCAGGAAGTAAGTAAGTTCATTGGCAAAAAAGATCTTTTTCAAGGGGTCTCCTTTCATCTTCATTACGGTGAGAAGATCGGATTAATTGGAGCAAACGGGGCAGGTAAAACGACTCTGTTTCACATTCTTTTGGGTGAGACCGAGCCTGACGGCGGCACAGTGACGAAGTCAAAGAATATCACGATCGGTTATTTGCCACAGCAATGTAGTCTCCCTGTAGAAAAGACCATTTTGAATCATACGACCGATGTCAATAAAAGAATTGGGGAGGTTCAAAAGGAGCTTGGAGCACTCCAGCAGGAAATGACAACGGGAACGAGCAGTGATCGAATCGAAGAGCTGGCAATGCGTCAAGCACATCTGTTGGAGCAGCTTGAACATCTTGGAGGTTACGACCTGGAGGCACGTGCAAAGAAGATACTTGCGGGATTGGGCTTTAGAGAAGATCAGTTGCATGGCCCGGTTGCATCCCTGAGCGGCGGCTGGGTGATGCGTCTGGAGTTGGCGCGGTTACTGCTCGCCGAGCCCGATCTTTTGCTCCTGGACGAACCTACCAACCATCTGGACCTTGACTCCCTCATCTGGCTCGAGCAATACCTGATGAATTCCCCCTGCGCAGTGATGATCGTTTCTCACGACAGAGCGTTTTTGAATCGCACCGCGGGAAGAATCCTGGAGTTGGATGGTGGCCGGATGCACGAGTTCATCGGCAACTACGATTCTTATCTTAAGGAAAAAGCGCAAAGGCGTGCCATTCAGCTCTCTGCCCAAAAAAACCAGCTGGACCGTATCCGCCAGGTGGAGCGATTCATCGACCGCAATCGTTACCGCAAGGACAGGGCTCGACAGGTGCAAAGCCGTTTGAAGAGCCTTGAAAAGATTGAGCGGATTGAGGCTCCTCAAGAAGAAGGTCGGATTCATTTCGCTTTTCCCGATCCTCCCCGTTCGGGAAGACGGATCATCGAAATTCGAAATCTGTACAAGGCCTATGGGGACCATGTGGTGTATCAAGGGATCGACCTGGTGATTGAGAAGGGTGACCGGATAGCATTTCTTGGAAAAAACGGTGCCGGCAAGAGCACTCTGTTGAAAATACTTGCAGGGGTTGAGACGATCACACGAGGTGATTTGATTTTCGGACACAATGTAACTATCGGCCATTACGCCCAGTATCAGTGGGAGCAGCTGACCTCTGATTGGACAGTGCTGGAGGAGGCCGCCTCAGTTGCCGGGGACCTGAGCCAGACCCAGTTGCGTGGGCTGCTTGGGGCATTTCTTTTTCGCGGCGAAGAGGTGACGAAAAGAGTCGCCGTACTGAGCGGGGGGGAGAAAGCGCGGCTGATCTTATGCAAGTTACTTTTGCAGCGCCCTAATGTGCTGCTTATGGACGAGCCAACCAACCACCTTGATATTCCCTCGCGGGATGTTTTGGAAGAGGCCTTGCGCAACTTTTCCGGCACTCTTTGTTTCATCAGCCATGATCGTCATTTCATAAATGCTCTGGCCAACAAGATTCTGGCTGTCGAAAATGGTACCGTAAATCTTTTCCCCGGCAACTATCAGGATTTCGTCAATATCTGGCAAAAACGGCTGGAGGAGGAGCGTGAAATTGAGACAATCACCGATCTGTCGTCAAAGGAAGGCGCTTCTTCGATCGCAAGAAAGGCGCAGGAACAGAAAAGGGCGCAGGCAGAGCGGCGCAACCAGCTCTACAGGTTGAAAAAACCGCTGCAGGAGAAACTGGAAAAAGTAGATTCGGCTCTCAACGAGTGGCACCAACGGCTCGATTCTTTGAACGAGCAACTGGCAAAACCCGAGACTTATCAAAATGGAGCAGGGGTGCAGCAGTTGCAAAAGGAATATCAGCTATGCCAGAGAAAGCTCGGAGAGCTTACGGAACAATGGGAAGCAAGCGCTCTGGCGCTGGAAGTGTTGGAAGAAAATTTCTGGCGGGATAAAGAGGATAATAGAGGCTCACCCGCTTGATGGCTGTCGGCTTTT
>JAVEVM010000517.1:0-3890 GCA_034005055.1 Desulforhabdus sp.
TGGGCGGGGATCGCGAATTTCTTTCTCGCTTTCAGAAAAGAGCCTTTTCCTGGCTATGCTTGGACGGTTGCCGCCTACATGCTTGTCCTGTCAATATCCGAATCGGTGGATGCCGTGATAAAATTCCAGGCGTTGCATGAGGAATTGATTCCCTACACCGTTATCATCATCATGACGTTTTATTTATTCCTGCCTGCACGGACATATCCGACTTCCGTCGCCGCACTCCTGGGCTCGCTGATTTACGTCTCGACCTTGTGGCTGTTTACGCTCACTTCCCTTGATAATTTATTAATAATAATTCTTTTTCTGGTGGTGGTGAATGCATTCGGCATCTATTTTCTGATCACTTTTTCCCAATCGCAGCGCCGAGAGTTCTTTGCGCTAAGAGAAGAGCAACGCTTAAACGATGAGCTGGAAAACGAGGTGGAGCGGCGGAAAAAGGTGGAAGCGGAGCAGCAGGAGTTGATCGCCAGCCTTAAGAAGGCAATGGATGAAGTCAAAACCTTGCAGGGGTTCATTCCTATCTGTGCCAGTTGCAAGAAGATTCGCGATGACGAGGGCTACTGGAGGCAGATCGAAGCCTATATTGAGGAGCATTCTTCCGCCACCTTCTCTCATGGCATATGCCCCGACTGCGGTAAGAAGCTCTACCCTGACTTTTACAAAGGGCGATGATGCCTCCGTTGAGTCCTGCCGGGTGAGGGGGAAAAGGGTAGGGCTCGTTCGCCGAACAAGCCGGTGGCTGTGCGTCCGGGAGCTCGTCCGAATTCGCTGCTTGCTTGTGCGGCGCAGCCCTTCAGGCTGCTTGACCCGGCAGGGCTGAAGCCCTGCGCTGCGTATTTTCGGACAAGCTCCCGGTGCACGAAAGATGCTGACTCAGCTGTTTAATTCGGCCATCTTCTGATGACGTTGCCCTGTGCATCCTTAACGGTGATGGAAACACCATGATCGCCGTCCAGGCGATGAGTGGCACACGAAATTCAGGGATCGTAGGCGCGCACCGCCATTTCAATCCTGTTCAGGTCTCCCTCGCTCACATTGCCGTTTTTGATAAGGCTTCGCGCCGCCTGCTCGACACTCATGTTGATGGGCCCAAGATTGTGGGTGGTCCCCACAATGAGGTTGGCCCGGGTGATCATGCCGTTCTCATCCGTCGAGTAATCGTGAATGAGCGTCCCGCGCGGGGCTTCCACGCAGCCGACTCCCCGACCGGCTCTGGGCTCTACCCTGGCTCGAATGTCGGTGTCCGTAATTTCCGGATCTTCCAGCAGCTCGATGGCATGCTCGCACGCATACACCTCTTCGATCAGCCGCGCCCAGTGATAGAGCAGGGTTGCCTGGGCGGGTCTGCCGAACTTTTCACGAAACTCTTCGAGCTCGGCCTGGGCTCTCGGCGTGGCCATTTTGTCCGTTGCATTGATCCGGGCCAGGCAGTTGGATCGATAGATCCCCCTGGGCTGAGCGAGATCCATCGAGAACCCTTCATTCCAGCTTTTTGCATAGGGAAACTTGCCATACGAGAAGGGCTCGACATGTTCGCCGATGTAGTCGGTGTAATCCTGCACGTCGAAGTCCGTAAAAGTTGCATCGGGCTTCATCAGGCGGATTTTGCCGTCGTACAGGTTGAGTGCTCCGTCGTCATCCACCGTGCCGATGAAGCCGGTATTGATGACGCCCAGGGAAGCGACCGTATCGAGGTACTTCGGGAAAACCTCAGTCTTGGCAAAATTGATCGTAAACAGCGCGAAATCAAGCAATTCGCGCATCTGGCTCAAAAACTCTTTGCGCTCTTCTTCCAGCAGCGGCTTGGAGAACCCGCCGGCAACACCCGCAACGGGATGAATGGCTTTTCCCGCGAATTTTTCCAGAATCATCTTGGCCATGTAGCGCATCTGCACGACTTTTTTGGCCAGCTCGGGGTTGGCCTTGGCGATTCCTATCACGTTTCGAACCGCGTAGTCGCTGTCCGGACCGATGACGAAGTCGGCCGCCGCCAGGAAAAAGAAATGGAGCAGCTTGTCTTCGGCATGGGCAACGGTCTGCATCAGCTCCCTCAGCTTGCGTCCGGCCGGAGGAGGAGTCACGTCGAAGCAGCGATCGACTGCTTTGTTGGATGCCAGATGATGGTGCCAGGGGCAAATGCCGCAGATCCGATTGACAATTCGCGGCAGTTCTTCGGCGGGCTTGCCCTCCACAAATTTTTCAAACCCGCGCAGGGACATGAAGTGCACCTTGCTGTCGCGGACGTTGCCGTCGTCGTCCAGCTCGATTGCAATCGAGGCATGTCCTTCGATGCGGGTTATAGGTGCGATATGGATGACTTTGGACATATGTTAAGCCTTCCTTTCTCTCTGCTTCGGCCTGAGAAGCTGATGAGACCCGGAAAACCTCAAAAGAGAAGAGTGTTCGGGCAAAGAGTTGATATCGATTTGATTGGACGCAAGAGCGTTCAACATATCCAGAAGCTGATTGCCGTCATGTTTTACCGGCCCGGAGCATCCGCGGCACGGCACCCTCGCGGAAATGCAGCGCGGCGTTATTTTGTCGCCGCCGCAGCCCGCCCGGGTCACGGGCCCCATGCAGAGCAAGCCTTGTTCCAGCAGGCAGCGCATTTTATCCAGGGGCTCATCGGGCGCTCCGTAGTGCGGAGCCTGCAGAAACCGCCGGAGAGTCTTCAACTGGCCTTTGCCCTGGCGGATAGTGGGGCAGGTATCGCAAACACTCTTGCCCGGCAGCTCGGGGCCGCGCCCTTCCAGCAAAGCGGCCAGGGCCGAGTAGACATGGTCCGGATGCGGCGGGCACCCGGGCAGGTAAATATCGATCTTGATTTTTTCGTCCAAGGCGTAGCACGCATCAAGGATCGGCGGAATTCCCTCATTCGGCCAGTGGGCGGGTGGATCGGTGGCTTCGGTCGAATAGTAGCGTCCCAAAATTTCACCCGTCTGATAGCTGTTGGCAAGAGCTGGGATGCCCCCGTGGGTGGCGCAGGTGCCGAGGGCGATCAGGACCTTGCACTTGCTGCGCATCTCATGGGCCACCTCCAGGTGCTCCTCGTTGCGGATGCCCCCGCTTATGATACCGACATCGGCTTCGGGAATGTTGATGTGCTTCCCATCTCCAAGCTGTCCATAATATTTATGATCCAAAAGCACCGGAATATGGACAAACTCCACCTTACTGACAATGTCGAGCAGGCGCTCGCCCATATCGACGATGGCTATTTCGCAACCCGAGCATGCGTTTAACCATTCTTCGGCTATTCTTGCCGGCATGATTTCTCCTTCACTGCTGTATCTTTTCATGGGTATCAAATATTTGGCGCATGTCTGAAAAATGTCGCTACGAGATAAACCCACACAACGAATATTTAGAGAAGCTCTTAGCCCATTTGGCTCCGGAATTCTCCGGCCGCCATCACGACTTTACCGTGACCGGCTTGGTAGTAAGCTCCTCCCGGTTGCTCGCGGCCATTTCCTTTTTCTTGTCCGACCATTCCAGTACTACATTCAATACATGCCTGCCGAATTGCGGATCATTAACGTCTTTGTATTCTTCCAGAGCCTCCTCTTTGGCATTGGCAAATATGGCCCGGCCGACAGGCGAGCGGGTGATGACGGTCGTCCATCCCTGTTCCGCGCCGATGCCGCCGAAAGATATGTCGGCATATTCAGCCGAATAGTCGTCGCAGTAGCGGCATGCAAAGCGCTTCATGAAATCCAGCTGCTCCAAAGCGATCGATTTGATTTCACCGCTTTGCAGGTGAATGAGCAGGTTTTCCTTGATGTTGATCTTATCGACCCGATCCCACTTGAAGTCGCCGATTTCCTCAAGCTTTTTGCGCTGCTCCTCGCCGAAAGCAAAATTACCCGTGCAGAAAAGGCCCAGGT
>JAVEVM010000518.1:0-3882 GCA_034005055.1 Desulforhabdus sp.
CGACCACCGTGACCGGCTCCATCGGAGTTATGTTCATGACGCCCAAAGTCACTCGGCTCATGGACAAAATCGGGCTGGATGTAAACATAAGCAAATCTGGAGAAAGCAAGGATATGGGTTCGCCCTTCAGGGCCTCCACAGAGGCGGAAGATAGGATCATGCACGGTCTAATCGATGAGCTCGGTGGCAGATTCTTGAGTCTCGTGGCCAAACATCGAAGAGTTGACCAGACTACTCTTGCTCAAATTTCAACAGGCCGTGTGTATCTTGCTAAAGAGGCTTTACAGGCGGGACTTATTGATGAGATTGGCTATCTTTCGGATGCGGTATCGAAGGCAAGGAGTCTTGCAGACATTTCCGCAGATGCAACGGTGATCGTCTATCGTCGCACCGAATACCCTGATGACAATCTGTACAATACCTCCCTTTCCGAATACTCGGGTGAGAAAATTAAACTGATCGATTCAGGTTTTCTCGATTACATTTCTTCTCTGCGTACGGGATTCTATTATCTCTGGCTGCCGGCCGGCAGCGAATAGCCCCTTTGTTTCTTAAGCAAAACGGGGGACCGGCAGGCCGTTCCCCCGTTTTTGTTAGTGGTTGTTGTTCGGTGACTTCAGATGCATTGCCAAGTACAAAATGGCATTGGTCGTCCGAAGCCTCCTACGCTCTACGGTCTTCCATGCTGAACAGCTTCCGCTCGCGCTCGCCCATGATGCCGAGGGCTTCGCGCTTTTTGTCGATATGGGCGATCATCTTTTGCGCCATATCGTGCGGATCGATCGCGAAATCCCACTTGCCCATGCCCATCTCTTCCAAGCCTTCAAACAGCAGCTTGTGGAACTTGGTCCCTTCGACCGTCGGGAAGGTGACGCCAAAGATGGTGTAAACGCCGGAGGCCACAAAATACTGCCCGATGGAGATTGCCTTCTCGCTCATGTACTCGGGAGCCGCGCCCGCAACCGGAAGATCGGCAATGCTTTCGCCCAGCCCGCCGATTCGAACCATCTCGGAACAGGCGATTAGAATACGGCTGTTGTCCACACACGACCCCAGGCTCAGTACCGGCGGCATACCGACCGTCTCGCACACTTCCCGCAAGCCGTCGCCGGCCAAAACCGCCGCATCCGGCTTCATCAAGCCGGCCTTGGCCAAAGCAATTTGCGAGCAGCCCGTCTGCACCACCAGGACGTTGTTCCTGATTAGCTCCTTCACCAGCTCCACGTGCACATAGTCTTGTTTCACACGCGGGTTGGTACAGCCAACCACTCCGGCTACGCCGCGAATGCGGCCGTTGATGATGTTGTCGTTTAGCGGCGTATACGACGCCCTGAAGCTACCCCCCAGCATGTAGTTCACATACTCATGGGAGAAGCCGTGAATGCCGAGATCGCGCCGTTGCGGGATCACCACCCGGGCGGACCGATTCTTAAAACGGTCTATAGCCATCTCCACCACCTTGTCGGTGCAGTCCTTGGGGGTGTGCTCATGAAATTCGATGTGCACCGCGCCATCTATTTTGGCCCTCGGGTTGGTGGTGAAAAACTTGGTGCCGTAGCACTCCGACACCTTTGACAGGGCCTGCATGATGCACTGCACATCCACTGCCATGGCATCCACGGCACCGGTGGCGACCACCGCCTCAGTGCTCATGAAGTTTCCCGCATGAGGCACGCCGTGGCGGCCCAGCACTTCCGCTCCGGAGCAGCACATGCCGAGCAGCTGAATGCCTGCGGCGCCAACCGCTTTAGCCTTTTCCAGATTTGCCGGGTCGTTGGAGGATGCAATCATCGACTCAAAAAGATTGGGCTCATGGCCGTGGACGATGATGTTCACATGGTCTTCTTTCAAATATCCCATGTTCACACCGGCAACCAAAGGCTTCGGGGTGCCAAACAGTATATCGGAGATCTCCGTTGCCACCATCGAGCCGCCCCAGCCGTCCGCAAGCGCCGTCCTGGAGCACTGCTTCACAATGTTTTCATAGTCCTGATCCACACCCATGTGGGTTCGATGCATGATTTCCATGATCTCGCGCATGGCTCCCCGAGGCACCAAACCGTATTTCCTCCAGGTATCCAAAGTCTTGGCCGGAACTCGCGCCGCGAAAGGAATTTCACCCTCCACCTGGGTGTAGGTCCGCTCCAGTTCTTCATACAGATCCTTGGCAACCTTCATGGTCTCCCGCCCCACCACTTCGATGCCGATGCTAGCGGCCACATTGCGCAGCTTCTCTTCGTCTTTGATCTGGTAGTCCTTGATTCTGCCGTTAACCACCTCACGGAACACATCGAGCATGGACATGCCATGGTCGGTGTGGGCCGCACAGCCGCTTGCCACCATCCGGGCAAAGTTTCTGGCGGCAATGGTATCAATGGTTGCGCCACATACTCCCACTTTGGAGTAGGGGTCTTTGGGATTCAACCGGCAGGGTCCCATGAAACAGTTCTTGCAGCAGGCCGAATCGGCCCCGATGGGGCACGGCTTCATATCGGCGGCGCGGTTGAAGGCGGTTTCCACTCCGTCTTTGGCCGCTTTCTCCAGCATCTGGATGGTCGCCTCACAGGTCGTCACATCACGAAAATTGATCGGTTTTGCCTTTTTTTCTTTTTCTTCTGCCATGAATATTTCCTTTCTAAGAGTTGAGGATATCGCGAGCCAAGTAGGGAAAAGGGTGTTTGGTTGCTCTGTGAGAAACTTTAGCAAACTTCATGCCGATTCTACCAAGCGATAAAAATCCTGTGAATTCGGTAGAATAAATGATTTGAAAGAGTTTTTACGGCTTTTCTGCGGAGTCTTCAATTCCAATTTGGAATGGATCGTAGTTCTTTTTGGAATGGTTGCGGCAGTCAGCTCTCCTGTTGGATTAAACAACTGCAGGTCTTGTGAAACCGTTATTCAGTGTCGTGAAAAGGCTTGCGCAGCGTTATTCTGAAAGTGGTGAGCAGATTGGGTATGCTCGTTACGGTTACATGTCCGCGGTGATTCTCGATAATGTCCTTGCTTATGGCAAGTCCAAGTCCCGTCCCTTCGGGACGTCGGCTGTAGAATGGCTCGAAGATGTGGGGTAAAGCAGCCGAGGGAATTCCTGGTCCATTATCGCGCACGAAGATCTCCAAGACGCGGTCGTAGTAGCATCTGGCCTCGAGACGCAGGGTGCCTTTGCCTTGCAGAGCTTGAAGTGCGTTGATGCAAATGTTGAGCAACGCTTCCTTCATGCGGTCCCCATCTAACGACCAAGTCAGCAGGGGGGGCTCGATTGCAGTAACGATTCGCACATCGCCAACGAGCCGGCGGTCGGTGCTCAGAACGCTCTCAATTTCTTCAAAAAGAGATGAAACGAGTGTTTCAGCCACTTGGGGGAGGCGTGGCTTAGCATAACTCAAGAACTCCTGGACTTTGCGTTCCAATCGAGCGGTTTCGCGTTTCAGCAGAGCAAAAATCATTTCTGACTCTTCTCCCTGTTGTGCATTTTTCTTGAGGATTTTTATGCCGGTGATGATAGCTCCCAAGGGGGTTCTGATCTCATGCGCCAGGCCGGCGGAAATTTGCCCGAGTAAAGCGAGCCGTTCTTGCTGAAGAAGCTTTTCGGCTTGCTCTGCCACTTTACTCTCCAACCGTTGAGAATAGAGTTGAAGCTGGGCTTCAAGTTGCTTCCTTTGGGTGATGTCGCGCAGGATATGCAGCCGGGAGATATTCTTATGGGGTGCGTGCAGGGGCGAGACGGAGACCTCGTATGTTTTGCCCATTTTTTCCCACCGCCACTCGCGACGAATTTCAGGACCAAAAGAGCTCATTTAGTGCTGACAATGCTCGCAGGTAGATCGGTCGTGTCCGAAAAACTCGTAGCAAAGCCGCCCCTCGCCGTTTCCCAGCAGACTT
>JAVEVM010000519.1:0-3878 GCA_034005055.1 Desulforhabdus sp.
TACACTGAAGTTTTGCCTCCTTTTATGGTAAACAGCAACAGCCTTATTGGAACGGGACAATTGCCGAAGTTCAAAGAAGATTTGTTCAAACTGGAAGGACGCGATTTTTACCTTATCCCAACGGCAGAAGTTCCGGTGACCAACATACATATGAACGAAGTCCTGGAGGAAGAAGCCCTCCCCAAGTATTATACTGCCTACACGCCATGTTTTCGATCTGAGGCGGGCTCTTATGGAAAAGATACGAGAGGCCTGATTCGACAACATCAGTTTAATAAAGTGGAATTGGTGAAGCTCGTGCGACCGGAAACCTCATATGAGGAGCTCGAATCTCTGCTTTTCAATGCTGAGACAATTCTGCAGAAGCTCGGCTTGCATTACCGAGTAGTGAGCCTGTGCACGGGGGATCTCGGTTTTTCTGCAGCCAAAACCTTCGACATTGAAGTATGGCTGCCCGGGCAGAATACTTACCGCGAGATTTCCTCCTGCAGCAATTTCGAGGATTTTCAGGCAAGACGGGCGAACATTCGTTTTCGTCGTCAAGGGAAGTCAAAGACCGAATTTGTGCATACCCTCAACGGATCAGGTTTGGCTGTAGGTCGAACATTGGTTGCGGTTTTGGAAAATTTCCAGCAAGCGGACGGCAGCGTACTCATCCCGCAGATACTGCAGCCATATATGGGAAGTCTCGAAAAAATAGAAAGATTGCAATGAAGTCTTTGATGACTTGCTGAGGAGTATGAAAATGACAAAAAGTCAGCTTATAGAGGCGCTAGCCAAGGCCGAGGGTATTACCCTGAAGGCCGCAGAGACAGCAGTCAATGTTACTTTTCAAAGCATGGAGCAGTCTCTTATCCGCGGAGACCGGTTAGAAATTCGCGGATTCGGCAGCTTCAAAGTTAAAGACTACGAAGGCTATAAAGGGAGAAACCCAAAGACCGGCGAGCTCATCGAAGTGAAATCAAAGAAGCTGCCCTTTTTCAAAGTGGGCAAAGAGCTAAAAGAGAGAGTGAATGGTAGAGAACCGGACTAGACACCTGATGCCCCAGCAGAGAATGCCGTAGCGCTGAAGCTGCTGGGTAGCGTCAGAGGAAATCTCATCCTCTTACAAAGAAAAAGTATAGGTTCACGACAACCAGCGCAATGCTGCCGCTGATGAAGAACACAATATCACTCAGCGGTATGGGATTTCCCTCGGTGGGAAGCACATTCAGGAGTAAAGCGATAAAAGCAATCAGGGAAAAAGTCAGCAACAGAGTTTGAAAACGCCTCCTCCAGACCAGGTATGCCAAGAGCGAAATACCGACGGCCCAAAGGAGCGGGTAATGCAGAACCTCATTCCACTCAAGCTGACGGAATGTCTCCGTGATCTTGTGACTGTCATATTCTGCAAGTAAGCTGACAAAACCTTCCCAGACTTTTTCTAATCGTTCCATCGGCCGAATCGTATATTAAATTCTTTCAACTCTTCCACAGGTGGTGCTTCTTCCCGGGCTTCCACCTCGTCCACTCTACTCATAGGGACGCCAAAATGGCACCAGGCGACCATTGCTTCAACCTGCGCGGCGTCGCCTTCAAATACCGCCTCTACTCTGCCATCCGGGAGATTCTTCACCCATCCCGCCAGCCCCCGTCTAGTGGCCTCAGTTTGTACACTGCCTCGAAAAAAAACTCCCTGAACTCTTCCACTAATCCAGACATGGATTCGCTTCCTGGCCATAATATTCCCTCATGTTTTGTCCTGTTTTCAATCGTCACCGAAGGAACGCTTCGCATTTATCCGGCGGTTACCCCGTACCGGCATATATACTAGCCATCCTTCTGGCTGATGCTGCCAACGGCCTTCAAAATTGCCTTTGCCATTTTTTTTCGAGTGAGCTTGAAATCAGCGTTTCTGAACCCATGAGTCCAACTGAGGCTATGCAACGCATCCGATACGATCAGGGCGGCGGCCAAACGGATTTGACGGAAACATGCTACGGTAAAGAGGGCAGAGACCTCCATCTCCACCGCCAAAATCCCTTCGGCTTTATACTTCAGAACCTTACCGACCGTTTCCCGATATGGTGCATCCGTAGTCCAGACATTTCCTTCGTGAATTGGTAATGAGCTCTCCACGAAAGCTTGCTTGAGGGATGTCATCAGTTCCATGGCAGGCCCGGGTTGCCCACCATCCATCAAGTAGTGCCCGGAAGTTCCCTCTTCGGAAATTGCTCCTGTCGGCAATACCACATCACCGATAGCCACATGGGGCTGGAGAGAGCCGCACCAGCCTAATGCCAGCACGTCCCGAATGCCCAGAGCAATGAGCTTCTCAAGGATCATTATGGTCTGCGGAGCACCAAGTGACGGACCAGCTACGGCAATGCTCCTGCCCTCATGCATTCCGGTAAACACGTCAGCGAGATAGAGCTTGTGCGAGCGCTTTGGAGGAGTAGGCAGATTCTTTAGAATCAGCTCCATGTCTTGCGGAGTGAAAACCAGAAGACCCGATGAAGGTAGCAGTTCCTCATGTTTCCCTCTTTTCGGCTCGATCACGGGCAGGTCAGCGTTAATCAGCATAGCTATGGTAGAAAGCGAATAAGGCATCTTCGTTCAATTCCGGCCGTCTTCCTGGCCGAATTCTATAGATCCCGAATTTAGCATTTAACAAGCAATTACACCGAGCAGCATGGATATGGCAAGAACTAATTAATCCTAAACTTGGGATGTGCTTTTGGCGGGAAACCACGAGGTTCTCGGGCGATTCACTTTATTTTGATTTTGACCTTCTATCTTGAGTTGTGCTAGTAGCCAGAGCAATGAAGGATTCATCAGCATCCATCAGACTAGCAGCCAGGGAGTTGCCATCCGCCCATAGAGCCAATCGACGCGGCGGGGGCAAAATGATGGCGGTGTTGCTTCTCTCTGCGGTTGTTGCAGTGATGTGGAAAAATGTACTATCTCCACCGGATGTACCGCCTCCCATACCGAAGGTCATTTTCGATTATCCGGACTCTTTTGCACTACGCTCCGAATACCTCGAGAAATTTTTCATTACACATTATACCGTTCAGCCCAGCGATACGCTGCATCAGATCTTACAGAAGCTTGGGCTGCCCATTGACTGCGTCCCCCAGTGGCAGGAGTCTTGTAAAGAGTATTGTAGATTAAGTGAGATACGGCCTGACGACCGACTGACTATCTATGTGCGCCGAGCCGATCACGAGATCGTCAAATTCCTATATTCCACCATTGACGGCTCGACCTACACTTTTCGCAAAAAAGGAGATGAATGGAAATGTCACAAAGACAGGATTCCACTCATCTCCTTGGTTGAAACCGTTAGTGGCACCATCACCGATAATCTCTATGATTCATGCCTAAGGGCAGGACTACCCGCAAAATCTATAATGGATTTAGCCGATCTTTTCGCATATGATATTGATTTTACCACGGATTTGCGAAAAGGAGACGCATTTGCCGTACATTTTGAAGAAGCGGCGAATGAAGGCAGAAGAATTCGAGTGGGGCCCATCCTTGCAGCTGAAATGGTAGTCGGAGGGAAACGTTACCAGGCTTTCCACTACAAGCTCCCCGACGGCTACGAAGGATACTTTGACTTTCAAGGCAAATCCCTTTGCAAGCTTTTCCTTAAAGCGCCGTTGAGCTACAGCAGAATCAGCTCAACTTTCACCAGAAAACGGCTTCATCCAATTTTGAAGATCTATCGACCCCATCTTGGAATCGATTATGCGGCTCCGCATGGGACTCCTGTGAGCGCCCTGGGGAGTGGCACCATCACTTTTCTTGGTCGCAAAGGTGGATTCGGCCATTACATCGAAATTTGCCACGACCAGAATTACAAAACCGCCTATGGTCATCTGGCCGGGTATGCA
>JAVEVM010000520.1:0-3867 GCA_034005055.1 Desulforhabdus sp.
CTATCGGGTCAAGACCATAACCGAAGGATTGGCGGTGATCTTGACCGAGCTCGCCGAAAACTATTTCAGCGGGATAGGCATCAGCTTCGGTGGCGGGATGTGCAATGTCTGCTTTTCTTACATGTCCATACCGGTGCTCTCCTTCAGCATACCCAAAGCCGGGGACTACATCGACCGCTCCGTTGCTTCCGTCATGAACATGCTCCCTACCGAAGTGAAGCTGGTTAAAGAAAACGAGCTTGATTTCAGCTCCGGACCTCGGAACCGGGTGCAGAATGCCTTGCAGATTTTCTATGACGACGTGATCTACAGTGTGCTGAGCGCGCTCAACAAAGAATTCTCGAGAAGCGCCAAGCTCCCGCAACTGCATGATCCCATTCCCATCGTTCTTGCAGGTGGAACGGCCATGCCAAAGGGCTTCTTGTCTCGTTTCGAGAAAATTCTGGCGGAATTCTCCTTCCCTATCCCTGTTTCGGGGGTCCGGCTTGCGAACGATCCTCTGACAGCCACAGTGCGCGGCGCCTTGATTGCCGCGATGTCCGAGGAAACGCCTTTTGATGCAGTAACCTAAATACAGGTGGGATGATCTTGACAAAAGTGACTTTGATCTGGGTGTCAAAACCAGAGAAGCCCTTTAAAATCATTTCTATCCCCAAGCGTTTGATATATCTGCTTATTGGGGGATGTTGCCTGCTCTTTCTGATCTCTTTGCTGCTTTTTTCCCTCACTAGAGGCTTTGTCGAGCGGCAGCTGGCTATTCAACAAGAAAATCAGAGCCTGAAAAACACAATCGCACAAAAAAAACAATTATATCAAGCACAACACTCTCGCAGTGCAAGCCTCATCCGGGAGCAGACAGTAGTGCTTTCCGAAAAGGAAAAATCCCTGGAGTCGCTTCGCCAGGAAATGAGCGGCGTACTGGTCGAGCTTGAGAAGATACGCTCCAATGAGGTGAAGATCCGCCATTTTCTCGGGCTTGATGCCAAGGGCCTGGAGGCCAAGCACCCGAACCAGGGTGGGACCAGTTTCGATCGTCATGCTCTGGCCTCCTTGGAAAATCCGGTTGCCCCCGGCCACATCCACGAATCGCTCGGTATCGACCCGATTACCTATTCAAAATCTCTAAAAAGCAGCGTTCAAGAATTGCTCGATTACATTGAGCAGAAACAAAGCGAAGCGCGCAAATTGCCCACTATCTTGCCAGCTGTCGGCAATCAACTGTGGATATCCTCCAAATTCGGGTGGCGGAGTAATCCATACACCGGCAGGGGCAGGGAGTTCCATGCCGGGCTGGATATTGCAGGGCCGTGGAAGAGTCCAATTATAGCGTCCGCGGACGGAGAAGTGATTGAAGTGGCGCAGGACCGGTTTCTGGGCAATTCAGTGCGCGTTCTGCACAAGAAGGACTTGATAAGCATATATGGTCATTTGAACTCTGTGGCAGTTTCCAAGGGTGATAAGGTCGAGAGAGGAGATGTCCTCGGCTACATGGGAAATACCGGTCGAAGTACGGGAGTTCACTTGCATTACTCGATCATGAAGGATGACAAGTACGTGGATCCTCTGGACTACGTCTGGGATCTAAACATACCGCCGGTTCTTGCGTCGGCGTCAAGTGATTAGGGTGATGAAATTATTCAAATCGGTTTCACAAAAAGGCGAGGGGTCGAGCATCAAAAGCGTCGATACGGTAATTGGCCCGCACACGATATTCAGTGGCTCTCTGCAAGCCGAAAACAGCGTCTGTGTGGAAGGTGAATTCCGCGGCCAGCTGGCGAGCAAGGGCGGCGTGCTGATCAACCGCGACGGGTTGATAGAAGCTGATATCATTGCCGAATATGTCGTGGTGCACGGAAGAGTAGTGGGCAACATCAGCGCACAGAGGCAACTGGAGATCAGTGAGACCGGCAAGGTGCACGGCGATGTGCAGGCGCCCTCCGTTGTCATTGTGAAAGGCGGCATGCTGGACGGCTTTTGCCGCATGGAAAACCCTTCCGAGCTGCAACCTGAGCCGGACCGATCTGCATCTGTTGAGCACGAAGCCGCCATGCCCGACGACATCATCGTGCCTATGGAAGAAAGTGCGCTGGGAGTAGACGAAAGAGACGAGCGCATCCATATCATACGATCCTTCGACGAAACCGAAAAAAGACTCTAATCCGGACGTGTGCCGTCGCCGTCTTCCGTCCCATAAACTTCAACTTCGGACAAATCATTCCATCAGGTTTATTTGAGAAAGAGCATTCCCTGCATTTTGCAGGGTGAATTTCCTGCAAAATACAGGATCTTTCACGGTCGAATCCCGACTGATTCTTGCCTCTATCCTCTATCCCATTGAAATAAATTAACATTCCCAAGATGGCATTAAACATGCCTTATTATTCATTTCGAAAATGGTGATTTTCATCCAGGAAGATTGAATGGCTTGCCGCTCTATGCCGTGTCGCCGCAGCAGGCGATGGATGGCTTTATTAAGCGGTCAAGGTCGCGGAATCAGCTGGAGCAGATCTTCATCAAGGTCGGATTTCAAGTTGGATCAGAAAATGTTGCCACTTCAGCGAACCGGTTTGAGATAGTCCCGGAAAGAAATCAGATGGCTTGGTCCTTGCGCAGAAAAATCCTGTTTGGCTACGGGCTGTTCATGGCACTCATGGTGTTGGTCATTGTCTGGGCAATAAACGACTTGCGCCGCCTCGGGCGCGCCAGCGATGCGATTCTGAGTGAGAACTACAAAAGTATTCTGGCAGCAGAAAATATGATCGATTCAATAGAGCGGCAGGACAGTGCAACCTTGCTGGTACTGCTCGGCTATGAGGAAGAGGGCTTGAATCAGTTCCATGAAAATGAAGGCCATTTTCTACAGTGGCTTGCCAGAGCCAAAGACAACATCACCATCGAGGGAGAAGAAAAAGTCATTGAAAGCATCGATCAAGGCTATAAGTCTTACCTGATCTATTTTTCCGAGCTGCGATCCATCCATAATCGGTCTCATCGCGAAGCGGCGTCATTCTATCATGAAACGGCCCTGCCCAATTTCAAGTCTGTTCGGGATGCCTGCGTCAGTCTGCGCGAAATAAACAGCGACACTATGTTTAGGGCCAGTGCACATGCCAACAATATCGCCCAAAAAGCAACATTTTCCATGAGTATCTTTGGACTCCTGGCGGTGGCTATCGGGCTCGGATTCAGCTTGCTGCTCTCCACTGTCCTGGTAAGACCGCTCAGATCGATGATGAAGGCGACGCAAAAGCTTGCCGAAGGAAGTTACGACGTCCAGGTTGAAACGAGCTCCACTGATGAGCTGGGTCATCTTGCCGCTGAATTCAATGCCATGACCAGAAAGCTCAAAGCCTTTCACGACCTGAACATAGGAGAGATAGTCGCGGAAAAGCGCAAGAATGCCGCCATCATTCGGAGCATCGACGACGGGATCATCGTGGTCGATTCCGAGTTGAAGATCATCAACATTAATCCGGCTGCCTCCAGGATGCTCGAAGTTGAAATTGACAAAGCACAGTCCAGGCATTTCCTGGAAGTCGTCAAGAATGAACTGCTGTTTGATCAGATCAGACAGTGCATAGACTTTGGAAAGCCACCCGCAATCCAGGATTCCTCGAATATTCTTTTTATCCAGGAGCAAGAAGCGGAGCGCTATTACCAGTTTTCCATAACACCCGTGCACGTCGGGGCCGATTCCATGTCGGCGGTGGTTCTTGTTCTGCGTGATGTGACCAAGCTCAAGCAGTTGGATCGCCTCAAAAGCGAATTCGTAATGGCGGCTTCCCACGAGCTGCGAACTCCGCTGACAACCATCGGCATGAGTCTGGTTCTGCTCATATAAAAAGCCAAGAATAAGCTGAACGAAAA
>JAVEVM010000521.1:0-3865 GCA_034005055.1 Desulforhabdus sp.
AAATATTGCGAGAACCATTACTATAACCAAACCGGCCTTTGTTCTTCTTGACTTTTTTGTTCTCATTCCCTCTCCCTTTTTGAACCTCTTTTGAGCTTCCGATGAGCTGAGCGCAGATGCCCTCACTGGTGCACCCGGGCTTGAATCCCTGCGACAGCTCAAGAATAACCACTAACAGCGCATACATTTATTCGATTATTCGAAGCTCCGGGTCAAGCTAAATCAATCGACGTGTGAATTTTCAGCAGGTGATGGAGCTCAGAAGAGTGGCGATTACTGAGAGTTTCAGTCCGATCTAGAGGAGTGGTTGGAAATTCATCAATGCGGAATTGGGATCCATCCGGAAACCTTTCGATTGGCTCGCTGTGCTATGAGCCGAGGGCGTAAAAGCGCGCCGCTCGCCCCTCGACAGGGTCGGTCGGCGCGGTGCCGTCGGTGCCGCTAGACAATTCGGGTTTCCGGATGGGAGCTAACTGGGATTACTGCTCTGCTGTTGATCCAGGACCTCGCACAGGGCGAAACATCTTCTTTCCTGCACCACAGACCGGACATTTCCAATTTTCGGGTAAATCGCAAAAATCGGTCCCCTTTGGAATCTTGCCCCTTCGGTCCCCTCGATCCGGATCGTAAAGGCAGCCACAATTTGTCATTTGACACTGATAGATCTCTTCCGGCTTTGCCATCGTATACCCTCGTGTTTTAAGATTGATCCTGTTTTTTCCGCTTGCACAAAAGTCCATATTCAAGAAGCATTCCACGCAGTCGTTTGTAATCCAAGAATTGATCGATTGCACACTGCGAACGGTGGATTCTTTAAGTTAAACATCCGTATGTGGTTACAACCACGAAAAACAGATACCGGGTGCTCGAAATTGTAAAGTAAAGGGCGGGCTTCCTCACTTGCCGTCAAAAGACAGCCCTACTGCTCCACTGTCTCGCATGAACCTCATGAGAATTCCTTTTTGCCGGACAGTCACGGGCAACCACAGGATTGTGAACCGATGTTATCCTCATACGGTCTGCATGATGTAGTAGCCTTTGCGATGGAAGAGGTCGGCCATCGATGCTATCATATGGTTCTATTAAGTACCGCAGGCCAGTTTGGCACCATGCGTGAAAGTAACGGTCCGAGTTACATTTGGAAAGGAGCGAAGATAATGTTCCAATGCAATCCTCCCCTGACTGATTGCCCCGAATGGAAGGAGCTCCAGCGGCATTTTGAACAGACTAAAGGAATGCACTTGCGAGATCTTTTCGCGCAGAGTCCAGGCCGCGGCGAAATGATGGCAGTGCAGGCCTGTGAGCTCTATCTGGATTATTCCAAAAACCGCATCACCGAGGAGACGATCCCGTTGTTGGTGAAGCTTGCGGATGTGGCTGGTTTACGAAAGCAAATAGAGGACATGTTCTGCGGGAAAAAAATCAATGTAACTGAAAACAGATCGGTACTGCACATTGCGTTGCGCGCACCCGAGCATGAGGTAATCGAAGTCGATGGAGAGAACGTGGTGCCCGCTGTTCACAAAGTGCTCCAAAAGATGCGCACGTTTTCCAGGCGGGTCCGCTCCGGCGAGTGGAAAGGCTTCACCGGCAAGAACATAAAAAACGTTATCAACGTCGGAATCGGCGGTTCGGACCTTGGCCCGGCCATGGCATATGAGGCTCTTAAGTCTTTCAGCCTCGACGGAATCCAATGCCGCTTTGTTTCCAACATAGATGCCACCGCCCTGGTAGAGGCTCTCAGAGGCTGCAACACAGAGGAGACCTTGTTCGTAATCTGTTCTAAAACCTTTACCACCCAGGAGACCCTGACAAACGCCCATTCCGCGCGCAATTGGCTGGTCACCGCATTGGGAAGCGATGCGGCGGTGCGCAGCCATTTTGTTGCGGTCTCCACAAACGTGAGTAAAGTAGAGGAATTCGGTATCGATAAGGAGAACATGTTCGAATTCTGGGATTGGGTCGGCGGCCGATATTCCTTTACTTCCGCGATCGGCTTATCGCTCATGATTGCCGTCGGTCCGGACCATTTCGATGAAATGCTCGCCGGCTTTCGAGCCATGGACGAGCACTTCCGGAGCGCACCGTTTGAAAAAAACCTGCCGGTTCTGCTGGCTCTGATCGGCATTTGGTACAATAATTTCTATGGCGCACAGACTCTCGCGGTTTTGCCTTATAGCGAATACCTGGCACGGTTCCCGGCCTATCTCCAGCAGCTCGATATGGAAAGCAACGGAAAATCCGTGGATCGAAGCGGCAATCGGATTACCGGCTATCAAACCGGTCCGGTTGTCTGGGGGCAGCCCGGCACCAACGGCCAGCATGCCTTTTATCAGCTCATTCACCAGGGCACTAAACTGGTACCGTGTGATTTTATCGGCTTTGCAGAGCCGAACAATCCACTCGGCAACCACCACAACCTTTTGATGTCCAATTACTTTGCTCAAACCGAAGCTATGGCTTTGGGAAAGACCAGGGAAGAGGTGGAGGCCGAGGGGCTGCCCCAATTTCAGGTCGCTCATCGGGTTATGGAAGGCAATCATCCCACCAACTCTATTTTGGCTAAGAAGCTAACACCGCGGGTTCTTGGCCAGCTCGTCGCGCTCTACGAGCATAAGGTTTTCACTCAAGGGGCGATCTGGAATATCAATTCGTTTGACCAGTGGGGTGTTGAACTCGGTAAAGTACTCGCCAAGCGCATTGTGCCGGAACTGGAAGCCGATTCAAGTCCGCAGCTGAGGCACGACAGTTCAACCAACGCTTTGATACGCCACTATCGCGAACTGCAGGGGAGAAACCCTTAAGCACTCTAAAGATTTCCTTGCAGGTGTCGGCATCAATCCCCGCAAAGCGGGAAGCGTCATTGCGGCGGATACGGCATCAGGCAAGATTGGCGAGATGCATCCGTGTAGCTGGTCTTCATCCGGAAATGCCGAAGCCCAAGGCTTTAGCCTGTCAAGACGGGCAGACCTAAACGGCTGTGCATCAAAAAGCGGTTTCCAGACGGAAACCAGCTAAGATCAATCCAAGTTGGTAAACTAGGAGCTTGTCCGAGAACTGTCATTTCGAGCCGAAGGCGAGAAATCTTGTGCTTGCAAGTGACTGATTTTACAGATTTCTCACTACGCTACGCTCCGTTCGAAATGACAAAAGAGGCATTCTCGGACAAGCTCCCAGTTTCGCTTCTCCTGCGCCTGGTATCGTGCGGAAGGAGCTAGCTTGATTGCAGGATCTGCACGCCAGGTCAAACCTGCGCGCTGCTCTGCGAAAAGCACTGGACCTAACGCCCTTTTTTTGGTGTCCCCCGGCTGCTGCATGATGCAAGCAAGGCTGAGGTTTTACTTCAGACACTCGCCTTGACCTGCTCGAGAGCTGCCTTCAGCTGCTCTTCGTCCTCATGCTTAAGGGAGCTTGTGAGGACCTGCCCGCCGTATCTTTGCACGTCTTCCAAAACCAGATTCAAGTGGTCGCGAACCAGGATGCACAAGGCAGAGGTGCCGGGCTGCAAATGGCCGGCCAGATCCTTCATAAAATCTTCATCGATTCCCAGGTGCTCCATCGATCCCGAAACTGCTCCAATAGCTGTTCCAGCTGCCAGTCCAAGAGCTGCAAAGACCGGGTTTAGCAGCATGACTCCGAGCATCATTCCGAGGAAACCGCCCCCTATCGCTCCGCCAAGCGTCAAGTGGGAAGCGTGACGCAGCTTTACCTTGCCATTCTTGTCCCTGACCAAAACAACGGCGTCCTCTAAATCAACAAGATGTTCGCGGTCCAATTTCAATAAATCAATGCGAACCTCTTCTGCGCGGTACCGATCCTTAAATGCAACGACTACCAATTCGCTCATGACCGAATCCCTCCGTTG
>JAVEVM010000002.1:0-18432 GCA_034005055.1 Desulforhabdus sp.
TCATCAAGATGATTGATTTTTTCAGAACCGTCAGGACGCATTCAAAGTCCTTCTACTTTATTCTTAAATGTTTATCCAGCAAAGAGGTTTTGTATATAAACCACTTATTACCAACTGACTCGATTTACTCTAAGGCAGCTGCAAGAATCTCGGACAGCTCGTTCACTTCCAGCATTTCCTGCTTATCCAAGCTGTTGCAGGCATCTGTCAGCATATTGAGGCAATAGGGGCATGAGGTTGTGAGAACTTCCGCACCCTTATCGACCGCATCGATTATCCTGAGCTCGCCGAACCTTTCCCCCATCGGGACCTCGGCCCAAATGCGACCGCCGCCCCCGGCGCAGCAAAGGCTCGATTCCCGGCTACGCCCGAGATCCACGTTCTCCACCTTCTCTACAGCCGACAGAAGGTTGCGCGGCGCGTCGTAAATGCCGCTGTGACGGCCGAGATAGCAGGGATCGTGGAACGCCACTTTCTTTCCCGATGCTTTGGGGAATGACAGCTTGCCTTCCGCCAGCAGCTTTTCCAAAAGCCGGGTGTAGTGAATGACTTCCCATTCTCCGCCAAGCTCTGGATATTCGTTCTGAAATGTCCACATGCAGTGCGGCGATGTGGTGATTATCTTCTTCACTCCTTTGCTGTTGAAGAGCTCAATGTTGGATTGGGCGAGCTTTTGGAAAAGCTCTTCGTCTCCGAGCTTGCGCATGCTTTCTCCGCAGCAGCTCTCCTCCGCCCCTATAACACCAAAGCTCACCCCCGCATGCTTTAAGAGCTTGGTAATGCTTTTGGCTACTTTGGTGCTGCGTGGATCGTAACAGGAATGGCAGCAGACGAATAGAAAGTATTCCTTGTCATTGTCAAACTGAGGGACTTCCAGCCCTTGCTGCCACTCAGTGCGCTTTTCGCGCGGTCCCGACCACGGGTTGCCCTGGGCGTGAGCACTGCCCAAAATCGGTCGAAGATTGGCCGGCGCCATTCCGGCACCCACAATGCTGGACCTCATGGCCCGCACATTGTCGACAATTTTGACGCCACGTGGACAATTGGTCTGGCACATGCTGCAGGTGCTGCAAGCGAAAAGGACCTGTTCGTCCTCAAATCCTTCCATTCCCATTTGGCCCAGGCGCTGCATATGGCGGATATTGAATTTTTCGCTGGTCTCACCGGGGACCAGTCGCCAGGGGCACAGATTAGTACAGAGCCCACACTGCATACACCAATTGAGCGTTTCAGCACCCATGTCGAGAACGTAATCTCTCATTTCCAGCGAAACATATTTCTGTTCCATAATTTTCACTCCAGTTATCGGTATAGATTCGCTCTAATATCCTTTGTAGGGATTGGGCCCGAGTTCATCGACTTTTGCGGCGAAACTGTCCAGGATCTCAGGCAGCCGATGGTAATCCGCAATGGAAATCTGCTCGAGCCTGACCCGCTCCGATTCCAGCACAAGGCGGTTGAGCGTCTCCTGGATCTTGCCCATACGGATGTTGGCCAGTTCACTGCCCTTGATAAAGTGGCACTGGTAATCGTCGCCGTGTTTGCAGCCCAGCAGCAGAATGCCGTCTATGCCTTTGGAGAGGGCATCGGCGATCCAAACCAAATTCATGGAACCGAGGCAGCGCACCGGGATGATTCGAACCCACGAGTTGTAACTCATTCGTCGAATTCCGGCCATGTCGAGCGCGGGATAAGCATCGTTTTCGCAGGCCAGCACCACAATGCGCGGTTTCTCTTCGTATTCGTCGGGAACCTGAATGTTCTTGATCGCGTTGCCGATCATGCCTACCGAATAGTTCTTGAAGGAAATGATCCGTTCCGGGCAGGCGCCCATGCAGACACCGCATCGACGGCAGCGGGTCGGGTTGGGCAATGGATTTCCCTTTTCATCCTCGTTAATAGCGCCAAAGGGGCATTCTTCCGTGCACCGTTTACACTGGGTGCAGCGCTGCATGAAGAATTCCGGATAGGTAAGGTCTCCGGCTCTGGGATGCACCGCCTTTCCTTCGGAGACCATTTCCACGCACTGCATAGCTTTGAGAGCCGCGCCCGTAGCATCAACGATCGCCCTGGCGTAATCCATCGGAGCGCGCACCGAACCGGCCGGGTAAATTCCGGTGCGGCGGGACTCGTAAGGGAAACATATGAAATGGGAATCCGGAAAGCCGTATTTCAGCGCAGGCAGTTCCGGACCCTGCCTGTAGTCCAGGTTCAAATTGTTAGAGACCACGATGGTGTCTTCAGGAACAGCAAGTTCCTCTTCGCCCTCTTTCGGCTCCTGGGCCTGGTGCTTTTTCCCCAATGCAGTCGTAGGAACCATGCCAATAGCGAGCACCACCAGATCCACACTCTCGGACGTCACAGCAGACCCGGTCAGAACGTCATCTGCCGTGACCGCAAGTCCTCCGGAGCCGTCATCTTCAACGGCCGAAATATCGCCGCGGACAAAAATCACGCCGTCCTTCTGCAATTGTTTGTAAAACAATTCATAGTTGCCATGGGCTCTAATATCTTTATAGAAGATGTAAACCGGAATCTGTGGATTGGCTGCTTTGAAATACTTAGCCTGCTTCAATGATTCAATGCAACATGCCGCTGAGCAATAGGGCAAATGATGCGGATCACGCGATCCAGCGCATAGTATGAAGGCTACACTCGTCACCGGTTGACCGTTGGATGGCCGGCTGACATTTCCGGACTTAAACATCGCCTCCAGTTGGGGTGCAGTGATGACGTCTTCAGACTTGCCGTAGCCAAGATGTTCCAGCTTGCTCGCTTCATAAGCCACCGTTCCGGTTGCCAGGACGATGGCCCCAACACGCTCTTCAGCCCCGCTGCCGTTTTGTTGAATTTGTACATCGAACATGCAAGGGGCGCCTGAAATCTTGCCCACCTGAGCATTGGTATATATCCTGACTCCCGACCGGCTGCTCAATTCACCAACCAGTTGGTCAATTTCAAAGTCCTGAAGCTCCTCATAGGGTGGCTGCGAAGGCGGGAGTTTAAAGACGGCTTTTGCATAACCTCCGAGCTTGTCGCTTTTTTCCACCAATACGACTTCATAGCCTGCTTTGCAGGCCTCGTTGGCCGCCGTGATTCCTGCCAGACCACCTCCGACCACCAGAATTTTCTTGCTCAGATTTTCGGCCATGAAAGGCTCCGGCGGAAGCATTTCTTTAGCTTTGGTGAGGCCCATACGGAGCTGATCTTCCGCCATCATTTGAGTATCTTCATCATTAGGCGGGTGGCACCAGGCCACCTGTTCCCTCAAATTGACCCGTTCCACAACCTTATCGCGGCCAAAATCAAATACATCGGTCATCACTCTCGGCGAGCAGGCAGCGACGACTATTGTATCGACGCCCGAGCCACCTATGTCTGCCTTGATTTCTGAGACGCCTTCCTGACTGCACAGGAAGGCATGCTGCTTACAGGCTGGCGCTTTGTATTCCCCTGTCGCAACACTTGCCAGAGCATCTATATCGAGAGCGTCACCAATACCGCAACCTGTGCAGATATAAACACCAATCTTCTTTTCCATTGGGTTACCTCCTGAATGTCGCCTGAATGGCCTTGAGAGCTGCTGCCGTCGCATCCTGAACACTTGCCGCCACATCCACCGGCCGCTTTACGCAGCCAGCGCCAATGATTCCAGCAGCCGGCTGACCGGCAAGGATGAAGCCATATTCATCGTAGGCTAATTCTGCTGGAACTTTGGTTCGGGCAGTAGCGGGGACCATCCCTGTAGCAAGAACCACCAGGTCAAACTGATCCTTCAGGATCTTACCGCTGGATTGGTCTTCCACCTGTACAGTGACCAAGCCGGTCGCGGGGTCTTGGGTGATTTCACCGGCTTTACCCTTTATGAGGGTAACGCGCTCGTCAGCCTGCACTTTGGTAAAGAAATCCTCGTATTTTCCAAGGGCTCGAATATCGATGTAGAAAATGGTCGCCCGTGCATCGGGATCCTGTTCCAGAAGGTATGTGGCTTGCTTCAACGATGCCAGACAGCATACCCCCGAACAGTAAGGCAAGTGGTTCTCGTCGCGCGAACCGGCACATTGAACGAAGGCGATTTTTTTGACGTCTGCCTGGTCGGAAAGTCTTACGATTCTGCCCCCGGTTGGTCCGTTATGAGAAGCAAGGCGCTCCATCATTACGTTGGTGATAACGTTTTTATTTTTCTCGAATCCATAGTAGGCAATCTTTGCCGCCTCATACGGCTCCCAACCGGTCGCCCAGACAATTGCCCCCACTTTCAGATCGAAGCTGGCAGGCTGCATCTCAAGATCGATGGCTCCATACGGACACGCAGCTTTGATCTTTTCGGCCTCCTCCGTGCCAAGAACTTCAGGAGCAAGCACATACCGCATGGGAAACGCGAATTCGTGAGGCAGATAAGCAGCCTTGATGTTATCCAATCCGTAGTTGAAAGGATTGGCAATTTCCGTACTAGCCGCTTCGGCGCAATCACCACAGCCGGTGCACTTCTCATTCACATAGCGAGGGGAACACTTGAGGGTTACGTCAAAATTGCCAGCCTCACCCTCTACTTTTTCAACCTCCGCCATCGTGAAAAAACGAATAAGGGGGTTGTTCTTGATGCGCCGGAAGTTGATTTCAAGACCGCAATTCGGCGGACACAGCTTGGGAAAGTACTTGTTCATACGGGCTACGCGGCCGCCCAGATAGGGCTCTTTTTCAGCTATGTAGACCTGGAAGCCGGCTTCAGCAGCTTCAAGAGCAGCACTAAGTCCACTCATGCCGCCGCCCACAACTAGAATGCTTCGTTCTCCGTTTTGCGCCTCAGCCATGAAATTTCCTCCCTACCAGTGATCATCGATGAAAGAGATTTACCAAGATCCATTACTTCCAGGATAGGCTCATCCTGCATTAATAAAACTATTAATGCTAACTCAGTGGTGGAAAAAAATTCAACCGATAAATTGACTTTTTGCACGACCAATGTGTTCTGCAACGCCGCAATAACCATAACGCCAGGCTAGGCTCTATTCTCGTCATCTCTGCACGGGAGCCAGCCCCAAAGGGCAACATGTCATAGCCCATAGCAACGCCCTGGGACCGGGGGTCTTAAGAAGTTATGGGGTTGGTGAGCCGGGTTCACGCGGGTGCCGCTTATAAGCCCGCCGCCTTAACAGGTGATTTGACAATATCAAGCCTGTACTTATATTTAGTTGAAAGTTGAGAGTCATTCAACTCAATATGGATCTCTGATATCCAGGAGGTAAAGCAAATGGAATTCACTTTGGAAAGTTTGGCTGAGAATGTGGGTAAAGAAGGTTTAAAAAGGCTGGAAACGGTGTTGTGGGCGCTACATGATAGCTACGAGCCTTGGGCGGATATGATGATGCTGGGCGGCGCTGGAGATGGTGGCGTCGACCACTTCCCTCTCAATCTGGATGAAATTGAAAGCATCGAAGTTACCGCGCACCGAGTGGTGGAGCCTGAATAGTCCATGTCCAGCTCACCTGTGCCAGGTGAGCTGAAGAGGATTCCAGCTTCTGTCGCCGAGATGATGCTACAAATAGAGCGCCCATGTGAGCTTAGTAGGAATATGGAGAGGCCGATAGGGAGAAGAGCTCGCAGCAGAGGTGTTCGAACAAGGCTGGACTTAGAAGCAATACCGTCAGGAAGTGAAGATTGATGGTATAGGTTAATACGACTGAGCGAGTCGCATGGCTCGCTCAGTCTTAACGTAAAGCTGGGCTTTTCTTGGCACATTTCACTATTATTTCCTGTTGTACAATCTTATTCAGGTACCTCTAATCTTACGAGCATATTTGACGCCTCTGTCTTGATCATGATAGGCAATATGAGGCATTCCGTCCGTATCTATGGAAAGGGAAGTATAGGTGACTGTACCTTTTGTGTCTACGACTTCGAAGTTCCATGGACCCTGTATGTTCGTTGCAACCTTCAGTGCTCTCATGGCTGAATAACTTATGTATATATTGGAATACTGGTCAACTGCTATTGAACTATAATTCCCTGCAACTTCTGCAGTGTCAACGAGTTCGGTTATCCATTTACCCCCAATTTTCTTCGCCAACCAGAGGTCCGGTTTATTGGGGCGTTTATCGACCGTGTAGCTTATGTAAGGATTCCCTTCTTCGTCAAGGGCGAGAGACGTAAAATTGCCGACAAATTCACAGTCATCGGCAACTTCGATATGCCAGGCATCATTTTCTTTTAGGGCATATTTCAGGAGGCCGTTCACACTGTCAATGTAACTGATGTGTATGCGACCGCGGGCATCCACTTTAAGAGAAGAAAATCCACCAACCGCATTCGATTGCATCTGCCCGTCATCTACTACTTCTAATTTCCATCGATCCTTATCTTTGATAGCCAGTTTAAGATACCCCTTACTAAGATTATAATAGCTGATATAGACCTTCCCCTGATCATCAACAAATATGGAGGTATCAAAGCTCGCAAACGACTCGTTATCCACTACCTCAATATTCCATCTGCCTCCATCAAATACGGCCATCTTTAAACGATCTTTCCCTTGGTCCCTATAGCAGATATAAATTCTTCCTCCGTCAGCCCTTGCTGTCGAGAGAAATTGTCCTACAGTTCCTTGCTGATCTACCCTTTCTATGATCCACCCGTCAGGTCCGTTTTCTGCATGTTTTAAATCACCGGTGACATTATCATAGTAGGCTATATGAACCTTATCGCTTGACTCAAGAACATGCGATGTATATTCCCCGACAAACCCTTTTTCCACCATTTCGATGATCCATTTATCCTCGCCTGTTGTATCATTCGTTGAGAAATCCATGCCTTCAGTCCTCCGGGAGATAATAAGAAATCGCTTTCCAAGTCTTAGTCTTTTGGCGTAGCACCCAGTCCTCAATGCCGGGCGAGCTTCATATGCTGATTCACCCGATCAATGTTTATAGGCCCAAATTCCATAAACCGGATCAGAAACAAACAATTCTCCGTAATACTTATCTTTTTCTGGTCTCGGAAGCCCTCGGATAGAATGGGTATGTAATTTTTCAAATTCCTCCGATAGTAAAAAATATTCGGATACAAGTCCCATACGTTCAAACTCAGTTAAATGTTGCCAGATGGCAATCACCTTTGGGGGAAACCAACGGTTTGAAAATGTAACGATAAAATATCCGCCCCGTTTAAGGATTCGTCCCACTTCCTTAAAAACGGCCAGAGGGTGCGTCAGATATTCCACCGAAACGGTACAAATTACTCCGTCAAAGGATTCATCCACGAACGGTAGAGCGATATTTTCATTCAAATCATGAATCACAGTATCCGTCAGTCGTTCATTTTCTTTCAGCTCTTCGAGATTCATCCCCAGGCCAGTGACTTTTCCTGGGTTTGAGTGTGGAGGGATATGTGATTTCCAGCTGCTCATCAAATCCAGCACAGTGTCACCATCACGTAGAACTTTTCCATACAACTCGGATATATTCTCAATCGCCGTGTCGTCAAGGTGATTCACAAATCTGGGCTTCTCGTAAAAGTGTTTATCGGAAGCTTCATCCATTCTTGCAAAGGGATTGTCAGAAAAGAAATCAGTTGGCTGCCCATTCCATCGAATCTGCATCCCAGGCCCGGTTGTGAGGATTTCCATCCAGTCATTGCTCATTCCTCCTCCCTTTTCACCCGGCTTGCTCTTTATTCCCCGTATCGTAGCTTTGACATGCAGTTGTGTTCCGGCAAGTGGATGATTGAAGTCCACAAGTATATTGGAATCATGGACCTCAGCGCATCGAAAGGGTTCCATATTGGCTCTGAATACATTCGCGATGCCCTTGAGAATGCCTTTGGGGTAAAATCGTCCTTGTCGTGGGTGAACGGTCCTGTCGGGCAGGAAGGTTTTGTCAAATTGGGAATGCTTGATATCAAACAACTTCTTAGGGTCAGAATTGGGTATGATTTCACCCGCATTGAATGATGTGTCAACACTATCGCCGATACTTCTATTCATGAGTTTTTCAAGCAATGCTTTCGGCAAAATATCTCGCCAGAAATTCACTCTCCCGGCAAAGAAGCTATCAATATGCTTTCCATAACGACTTACCCACTTAAGCTGTAACTCAATATCAGCAAAGTTCTTCATATCTGTCTTTATCATGATAGCTCACCCACTTGTTATCTATGCATTGATTTCTCGGGCAGGGAAGAACTCCGTTGGAATATTCCTTTCAGTTGAAACACGCTAAAAATAGTATAAGCGATTGTGAGTCATCTTTCCAAAGATCGTCGGCTTCGTCCTCTCTTTTGTCAGAGTGGGAACAGCGAGGGAGAGTATTTCCCAATGAATTCTGAAGGCGCTGTCGAGATCTTCTCCAAGTCCTTCAAGTGCGCTTGCAGACCTCAACAGCTTTTCTCACGAGAAAAATCAGTTCCCGCCACCCCTCTGAAAAGACCCGAACCCCCCCTCCATCGCCACATCACTCTCCAAGCGCACTTCCGGGTCTGATTTCGGAGAGAGCTCTGTATCTTCTTTACCTAATCACCCGTATCCTTCTCCTTCTTATACTCTTCCTTTACCTTTAATGTCTCTTCAAGCATCAAAACATACTTCAGGTATTTGAATCCAAACTTCATCAGCGCAATGTCGTCAGTCTTCATCTTCTCGATTTCTTCATTATCGATATCAAACATATTGAGAAATCCACTCTCATAAACAAATCTCCTAAACCTATCGATGTCATAACTTGCCATGTAAATCAGGGGTTGCCTGTTCGGGTCGAGTTGGGGTCGACCCGGATTGTCCCTTCTTAATTGTATCTCCGCCCACTCCCTATTCATCTCGTCATAAAGATCAACTCCCTGTTCACTCCTCCACGTGTCAATGGTCCACTCACTGTCTTCCTCATATCCAAGGCAGTTCGGTTCCCTGATAAAGAAAAAGAATTCTTGAGGTGCAGGACCTCCGCTCTCCGAGTCCTTTATCACGAGACCCTTGCCAACGGGGTAGTATCGGCAGTTAGCAGGTCGGTCTTCGTAAATACTGCAGCCCTCGGCTGTAACAAAAGGGCAATTGCCTTCTTCATCATCCATCATCTTGAGCACTGCAAAAGGGTGTAAAGACTTCTCATCGATATGAGTGCGAGTGTATTTCTCAAGAAACTCTCCTGAAGAAAGCCCCAATCTCTTTTTCATCCTTAGGACGTCGTAAGGAGTTAGAAGCATTTCTGTATGTCTACAGCATCTATTGAAGCAGCCGACATCCTTATGGCATCTGAACTTGAATTCTGAATCCAATGTGCGCTCGACAGGTTCTACATACTTTGTACTCGGTAACATGGTTTAATCCTTTCCATCCGTTTAACATGAAAATTGAAAGCTTCTTGTCTGCCGGGGTGATCAAGGAACGGCAAGCAACCGTCCAGGCTGTCCGACGATCCCTCACAGCATAGGCATTTTGCCTGCTTTATTGAGCTTATCAGGCAGAACGTTGAATCATAACCGCTATGAAAAGAGATGGCCATGCCCGCAATTTAATTGATGGCCATTTTTTTGCGGAGAGCTCTTCCCAGCCAGGCCTAAGTATACGTCCACGCAATTAAGTGCCCGGTTATTTTCGGTCAGGCCCGCGAGGGGGCATCCAGGTCTTTTTACCGATTCCCGGCCAGTAGCGTGCGGTAATGACGATCTGGATAATAGACACTTTGTTCTGGGGAGAGCTGTTACTAAGAAGTAGAGGAAACGTCCCGGTATGCCATTCCTAGGAGCGTCAGCGACAAGCCATTTTAGAGGGCGCGATTACTTCGCGCTTGTCTAGCAATGAAAAAGACGAAGACATATACCATTTTCTTTTGCTTTCCTGCAGAAAATGGGTGCTCCCTCAGGGCTGGTGAGGTGGTCTGCGTCGATTATCTCTGCGATCGTGTATATACAATTGAGAAGGTAAACCCGTCACTCAAGTCAGCAGATTTGGATATCGTAACCTTTCCCTGCCTGCAAAATACACAAACAGAGACTAACTAGATGTCTTACTCCTCAATTGTAAGAGCTTATCCATTTGCTTATCTTTGAGCTTCAGCGTATCTTCAGAAAAAAGGCTGAATCTTACCCATCGATAGCCGAAGTTCAACAGCTCTTCTTCATCTTCCTTTATCTTTTCGATGAGCCCTCTCTCCACATCATAGATGTCAAAGAATCTGGTTTCAAATATGAATCTTTTGAACGCATCGAGGTCGTAACAGGCCGAATACACCAACCTGGTTTTTCCGGGATCCAGTTTGCCGCCCTTCTCGAAATAGTCGTGGTGGGTAATAGCTTTATACGCCTCATTCATCTTATCGTATATCTCAATCCCTTGATCCCTTTTCCAATCGCGTATCGTCGTTTGTTTGTCACCTCCGAATCCCAAGCAGGCGGACTTTTTTTCAATCAAAAATTCTCGTTCCTCAGACGAAACCGGGAACACAGGATACATCCTGCATGACCACGGCCTATCGAGGTATATGCCGCACCCATCAGATCCAACGAATGGACACGTCTTATCTTTATCTTCCCTCATCTTGAGCACCAGCAGAGGTAATCCTTCCTCACCAGTGAGCGCAATGGTATAAGTTTTCAAGAGCTCTTGAGAAGATAGCCCGACGGCCTTTCTCATCCTAAGGACGTCATAGGGTGTGAGGAAGATATTTATATCACGGCAGCACGTGTTGTAACAGGCAAGTTCGCCGTGGCACGAGAACTTGAATTTGTCATCCAAATTAAATAAGACTTTTACAGCATGTTCCTCGTTCATAGAATATTCTCACAATGATCTTATTTTTTCAAAATGAGTGAGCTTCACGTCAACTTTATGTTCCAACCGACTCCCAGCAAACATTTAGGGGCGACCTCGAAAGGCCGCCCCCATGGGTACCACTTCAGATTCTAGGCCGAGCTAGACAATTTCAATCATTGGCCTTGTCAGTAGAGTCCATTCCTTCGTATTGACATCATACTTCACGTTGATGAAGTTTCTCTGGCTATCATCCAGCTTCAAGTAGTCATACTTGTAGTAGTAACCAGGCCATCTGGACTCTTTGCGGGCCAGCCTGGTCCTTGCACACGCCTCACCAACCAGGTACCTGTGATAGGCTTCCCATGCCCTCATCAGCTCGTGAAGATCTTTGGCAGCGAGCTTCTCGGTATCCTCTCCAAGCATTCCCAATTTCCAGATACCGATTTCCAGTTGCTTGTCGGATGTTCCATAGAGGGTCTCCCATCCACCAGCATATTCTCCCATGATCTTCTGCAGCCTGAACAGGTAGTTATGGGGGGAGATATAGTCAGGATTCACATCACTCTGTGTCGTGAAGCCCTTCTTCTCTTCATACAAAGCCATAGGTCTCAAGACTGTTTCTTTGTATTTAGCGATCGTGGCGTCGGATACCGTCGGTACGTAGCCCTTATTGTCATTGGCGAACCTTACCACCGACTTCCCAACAATTCTTCCCTGTACGTGGGAGCCGCTGGAGAACTTATGGGCACACGCGCCAACACCGCAGCCAGCCGTAAACAGACCCTTAACGGTCGTCATGCAGTTGTACTGCGCGGGGAATGAATCTTTGTATTCCGCAGGCATCAGATCCTCAGGACCACAGCACCACGAACCGCAGGAGCAGGCATGGGAACCGATGAACACCGAGTCGGACAGCTGCAGCTCCATGGGTTTCTCGAGCGGATCCACATTGTGGGCGGCCCAGTTCGTCGCACCCTGAATGGTCATATCGAGGAAGTCTTCCCAGGCCTCCATTTCATACATCTTGATTTTCTTCTTCAATTCCTTCGGGTCGCTTATCTCTTTCTTAAACCTTTCCACCACCCTCTCTGTATGCATCATGAAGGGAGCCTTGCCTTCCTTCGCACAGAGGATCATTTCGTAGTTTCTCATGGGTGTGGGAGTCGGTTTCGCGTTGGCATAGGGTGCCCAAGCAGCTACCTCGTTTGGATATGCACCAACATAGGGCTCGTCATAAGCGTTCAATGCGGGTGTCTTGAACAGCAGGAAGAAGGTGCCTACCGGACCATAGGAATCTTTGAATCTCGGCGGGACAAAGGTGTTGTCCATCTGTGTCAGCTCGCCGCCTGCCTCCAGAACCAGCGCATAGACCGAGCCGTTGACAAAGGGCGGCATCCAGGACCGGCCGAAGCCTTCACCCTGGGACCGTGGCCTGAAAACATGGACCGCACCACCCATCAGGGCGATCGTTACTTTGGCCTTGAATACATAGAACTTGTCTTCGCGGACACTGAAGCCCACTGCTCCGGCGATCCGGTCTGTTTCCTTCTCGTCCTTGAGCAGATGCGTGATCATGACTCTTTCCATGATCTCGCCTTTATCGCCCAAGGCGCCTATAGCAGCCTTGGCTGCCTCAGCTACGATAATTTTGTAGCTCTCGCCGGAGATCATGACCTGCCATTCACCGGACTTTGTATAGTTCCCAGCCTCATCTTTCCAAATCGGCAGTCCCCATTTGTCGAAATGCTTTACTGACGAATCGACATGTCTCGCAATATCATAGACCATATCTTGTCTCATGATACCCATCTGGTCGTTCGTTACATATTCAACAAATCTTTCAGGCATGCGGGAATTCTGGGTGACCTTGCCGTCCATGCCCATGTATGTATTGATAGCAGAAAGTCCCATCGCTACAGGACCACTTCTGTCGATGGCAGCTTTGTCAATCAGTGTCACCTTCAAACCAAGCGGCTTAGCCCAGTACGCCGCCTCTACTGCAGCGCCACAGCCGGACATCCCACCACCAAGGATCAAAACATCAGTCTCGACAACTTGTGTAGCAAAATCTCTCATCTCTTAATCTCCTTATTTCTTAACGGTCGGGAGTTCTTTAATCCCCATTATGTCCGGCTCTCCAAGGAGGAACAGATTATTCAAATCTGCTGGGTTTGCCTCGGGGAATCCATCAAATGGCTTTATGGAACCCTCATCTGTCGTCCTCGTTTGATACTTAAATCTCTTGAGTCTTCCATCTCTGAACTTGATGGTCCACATGATGTCTTGACTTCCTCGAAGAGGAGTCGATGCAGCGCCCATAGGCACGAAGTCCTGGTAACTCCTTACATCCATAGCCTGCTGCGGGCAGATCTTTACACAGCAATAGCACTCCCAGCAGTAATTGGGCTCCTGGTTGTATGCCTTCATTTTCTCTTTATCCAACATCATCAGGTCGTTGGGGCATATATACATGCAAGCAGTCTTATCCTGCCCCTTGCAGCCATCACACTTCTCAGTCATTACAAAACTTGGCATAACCTTTACCTCCAAAGAGTCTGTTTGTTTTGTTGAGCCGATTTACTTGCTTCTGTGAAATTCCTTTGACCTAAGCCTTACACCTCCCTTCTGAAGATGAGTCCTGCCCCCTTTCCCGACCGCAAGCGGCCTTCAGGGGGCTAGCTTTTGCTTGGATCTTGAAGTTTCCTTCATTTGTCTGCTTCGATTTAGCTCACATACTACTTCTTCTTCACATCGCCCGTTGCAGCGCCGTGAAGCTTAATTTCAACCTTTTCCTCAAGACCCTGATAGTACGCCTGTAACACCGCAACAACCTCGGCACGAGAAAATTCCTTGGGCAGCTCGCCACCTTCGGAAAGGGTCTTGCGGACCATGGTTCCGGAGAGCAACAGGCGATCTTCCTTGCCATGGGGGCAGGTCCTCATAGAAGCCATGCCGCCGCATTTGAAGCAATGGAAGGTCCAGTCGATTTTAAGAGGCCGCAGTATCAGAGCGCCTTCCGGAATTTCATCGAAGATCTTTTGAGCATCAAACGGTCCATAATAGTCGCCTACGCCGGCATGGTCGCGACCAACAATAAGATGGCTACAGCCATAGTTTTGGCGGAATACGGCGTGCAGCAGAGCTTCACGGGGTCCTGCATAGCGCATTTCGGCGGGATACCCACCCTGAACGACAGTGTTCTTCACGAAATAATTCTCTACTAGCACATCAATTGCTTTTACGCGGACATCGGCCGGGATGTCGCCCGCTTTCAGCTTTCCGACCAACTGGTGAATATAAAGACCGTCCATCACCTCAACCGCGATTTTAGCTAGAAACTCGTGGCTGCGGTGCATCGGGTTGCGCAACTGCAGAGCGGCAACGCGGCGCCAGCCCAAATCGTCAAAAATCTTTCTGGCTTCGGCAGGCCTTTGGTAGACCGCTTTAAACTGGGTAGGATAAAAACTTTCGCTGATCACTTTGACCGGGCCGGCCAGATTGATCTCTTTTTGGGCCATAACTTTTTGCACACCGGGATGGCCTGCAGCGTCGTTGGTCCAGAAGACGGATTTGCATTCATGTTCTTTGTCGATGGTATATTTCTCGGTCACCTTCATGGTGCCAAGAATCTCATTGTTCTCCTCATCGAGGAGTGCCACTTCCTCATTTGCTCCAATACTGTCGGCCAGAGCCTTGTCGGCTGACAAGGTAATGGGGATGGGCCAGAACACACCATCCGCCATCAAGTACTTATCGCAAACGCCCTTCCAGTCATCGTAGCCCATGAAGCCATCCAGGGGAGTGAATGCACCGATGCCCAGCATGATCAGATCCGACGCCTCGCGACTTGTCATCGGAACCACTTTCAGCTTCTTGGCTTTTTCTTTTTCGGCAGCCAGCGCGTCACCTTGAAGCAATAGCGGTTTTAACTTTTGTTCTTTTCCGTGGGGAGGTACCAACTTCGACATGTCTTCTTCTCCTTAGAGTATATGGTTTTGGACTCGACTTCGAACAGCCATTTGACTCGCAGCTGTGATGCTTGTGCAATAAGTTGCAAGGTCATTATAGGGGAGCCCTGTAACTTGTCAAGCGAAAAGTGACAAATTTTCACAAGCTCCCCAGCTCTTCCCGTTCCCGGATTGAGAGCAAGCAGCCAATCAAATTCCTTTCAGGACTTATTAAAGCAGGTGCAGGGCGGCAGTTCCAAAAGCAGGACGGAACCCGCAGTTAAGTGAAGAAGGTCACAATATAACGCATGGACAGGCTTTTGTTCAACTAAATTCGTTGCCGGGGTATGCTGTTGGGACTTGCTGGGAAAAGACCGGCTTTTTCAAAGATGAGATCCGCCCATAACCCTATCAGCAGGACATTGGTCTAATACCATTATGTTCTTTGTTATGCAAGCATCAAAGTGATTTCCGCCTTGAATTTGGAGAGCGCACAGCTCTTATTCAGCCAAGACTCGATGAAGGCCCGGCCCTGAGTCCCTGATACGACACAGCTCATCCGGATAGCTTTCACCGGCTTGCCAAACCCACAAGCTGATCGATTTTTTTGATGATTAACATTAGCAGATTTCTAGTTTATCATCCTCTTCTGCTCAGCCTGTCCAATGCTTGTTATTTTTTTGGCATTATTTATTGGATTATGAAAAATGAAAGCGTCCTGGATCTTGACTCGCGGTCGCCATGTCCTGTTTCTTGCATTGCTCTCCGGTCTTCTTCTTGCCCTTGGCACATTCGGTTATATGGCCATCGAAGGCTTTTCCTTTCTCGATTCCCTATTCATGACAGTCATTACCTTGACAACCGTCGGGTATGGTGAGGTCAGACCGCTAGATGAAGCCGGCCGCCTGTTCACCATCGTACTCATCATGTTGGGCGCCGGCTTTGTAGCTTACAATCTAGCTTATTTCACTCAACTTCTGTTAGATGGCAATCTGCTTGAATTATACAGGAGGCGAAAAGTGGCCAAACAGCTTGAGCAACTTAAAAATCATTATATTGTTTGTGGATATGGTCAGATGGGACAGATTGTCGCGCGTGAATTGATCAAGAACGATGTTCCGGTCGTCGTGATCGAGAACGATGAAGCCACTGTTATGCGCCTCCAGGAAAAGAACATTCTGCACCTGGCTGGAGACGCCACCGAAGAAGAAAGCCTCATAACCGCAGGCGTTGAAAAGGCAAACGGATTGGTATCGGTCGTCAATAAAGATACGGATAACGTCTTTATCGTTCTGACAGCCAGAGATCTCAACAGGAATTTGTTCATCTGCGTCAGAGCCGGCACACCCGGAACAGAAAAAAGACTGCTCAAAGCGGGAGCAAACCGGGTGGTATCGCCTTATGCCAGCAGCGCGCTACGAATTGCTCATCAGATTCTGCGCCCCACGGTGACAGACTTCCTCGAGCTGGCATTGTCCGGAGAGGGGATGGAGCTAAGCATGGAAGAGCTTCAAGTGCCGGAAGGAGCGGATATTGTAGGCAAGGAGTTGATGCACTCCGGCATTCGCAGTGAATACAACCTGATCATAGTGGCCATAAAGAGGAGCGACGCTAGAATGATCTACAATCCTTCTCCAAAAGAAGTGCTCCATGCCGGAGACACATTGGTGGCAATCGGTCCCCAGGAAAACCTGGATCGCTTTGGCACACGGCTTTATAGCGGCACCAATCCGCCCCTCAGCTCTTAACTTGCCCCAGGCCCGGCATTTCACAGTAAAAAGGGCAGCGATGTTACCCAGCAGAGCCGTTGATGGTCCGACCCGCAGCTTCGATTCAATCCGGGAAAAATGATGCCCAAGCATTCTCATCCATTTCTAAGGTTTGGTTTGACAAAGGCAAACTGATTTCCTATGATCAAAAAATTTCGATAGAATGGGGATAGATCCTGACCGGATTTCACTTCAATTCACAGAGAAAGCTCAGAATGTTTATTTGGATGTCTTGTCACGGAGGTAGTTGGAATGGAGCAAGCGGTTATTGTTGGTGCTGTTAGAACCCCGGTCGGCAGTTACGGTAAATCGTTGACTGGTGTTTCGGCGGTTAACTTAGGGGTGATCGCCCTTAAGGAAGCTTTAAACAGAACTAAGCTGGACCCTGGACTTGTAGACGAAGTCATCTTAGGCAACGTATTGCAGGCCGGCTTGGGACAGAATCCCGCCCGCCAGGTGGCGATTCATGCCGGTATTCCCAAGGAGGTCCCAGCTCTCACCATCAACAAGGTGTGCGCATCTGGTTTAAAATCGGTTTTTCTGGCCGCCCAGGCTGTTATGCTCGGCGATGCCGAAGTTGTCATTGCCGGCGGAATTGAAAACATGAGCCAAGCTCCTTATGCGGTAAGAGAAGCCCGCTGGGGCCAACGGATGGGAGACACCAAGCTGGTGGATCTGATGATCCTCGACGGCCTCTGGGATGCTTTCAACGGCTACCACATGGGCAACACCGCCGAAAATGTCTCCGCCAAATTCGCCATCAGTCGAGCGGAACAGGATCAGTTTGCGCTGGCAAGCCAACAAAAAGCCGAGGCGGCAATAAAAAACGGCAGTTTTAAAGACGAGATTGTGCCTGTTCCCCTCCCTCAACGCAAAGGCGAGCCGATTCTATTCGATACCGACGAGCACCCTCGCGCGGGAACAACCCTGGAGGCTCTCGCCAGATTAAAACCCGCCTTCACTCCGGACGGCACCGTAACGGCCGGAAATGCGAGCGGAATCAACGACGGTGCAGCGATCCTTGTGGTCATGTCGGCCAGCAAGGCCGCATCCCTCGGTTTGCAGCCGATGGCAATCATCCGCTCGTATGCCTCGAGCGGTGTGGATCCTTCGATCATGGGCATAGGGCCTATTCGGGCAAGTCAGAAAGCACTTGCCAGGATCGGCTGGAAGGTTCAGGAGCTGGATCTGATCGAGGCCAATGAAGCTTTCGCCGCGCAGGCCATTGCCGTCAACAGAGAGATGGGATGGGACCTTTCCCGCGTCAATGTGAATGGCGGCGCCATTGCTTTGGGACACCCCATTGGGGCATCCGGCGCACGTATCTTAACAACGCTTCTGCACGGTATGAACAAACGAAACGCCAGGAAGGGATTGGCAACTTTGTGTATCGGCGGTGGGCAAGGGGCAGCCATCGTGGTTGAACGCCCCTAATCAAGCTGAATGTATTTCGCGGATGGAGGCATGCCATTATGAGTTATGAAAATATTCTTTTTGATGTTCAAGCTGGAGTAGGAATCCTCACTTTCAACAGACCCAAGGCGTTGAATGCCCTCAATCCTAAAACTCTCGAAGAAGTAGCCGAGGTTATCGCCAATGCCGGAGCAAACCGGGACATTCGAGTGTTGCTGCTCACCGGAGCAGGCGAAAAAGCGTTTGTGGCAGGTGCAGACATCACGGAGTTTCAGAAGATGAACCCGTTGGAAGCCCTGCTCTTTGCCGAAAGGGGGCAGGAGATCTTCTTTCAACTGGAACAACTCCCGCTACCGGTAATTGCCGCAGTCAATGGGTTCGCCCTGGGCGGCGGCTGCGAGCTCGCTATGAGCTGCGATTTCATCTATGCATCAGAAAATGCCAAGTTCGGTCAACCGGAGATTAATCTCGGCATCATTCCCGGGTTTGGTGGAACCCAGCGACTGTCCCGCCTGGTGGGTAGAGCCAAGGCTAAAGAGCTGTGTATGACCGGGGAGATGAT
>JAVEVM010000522.1:0-3859 GCA_034005055.1 Desulforhabdus sp.
TTCGGGGCGTTTTTCAGGGGCGAGCGAGCCGTGATGCGCATAGGCAATGGGGGCAGGCTCATCCTGGTTAAGAAGATGCGTGAACTTTTCACAAAACCGTCTGCTGTTGGCAAAAATTAGAGTTGAGCGATTCTTGAGAACTATGCTTTTCAACTCCGCCACAAAAGGCTGCCAAAAGTCCGCCCGATCATCCCAGTCGATGGCCCCTTGAGGAAAGCCGACGCGCAGACAGTAGTTTTTTTTCTGAAAGGATTTAACTACTTGAACATGCCTGACGGAGTAACGCGGGTTGTGCGGATTTCCCGCCATGACATAACCGCCGACGAATTCAGCTACCGTTTGCAGGGGCCGGACGGTGGCTGACAGGGCAATCCGCTGAAATTCTCCCGATAGCGGCACCAGACGATCGACGGCGGTCATGAGGTGAGCGCCGCGCTTGCCGTCCACCACCGCATGAATTTCATCCAGAATAACGGTGGTAAGGCTGGTGAGGATCGACCGGCCGCCTTTGGAGCTCAACAGCAGGTTGAGGCTTTCGGGGGTGGTGATGAGAATTTCCGGCGGATGGTGCTGCATGCGGCGGCGCTCGGACTGGGGAGTATCTCCGCTGCGGGTGGCCACCGCGATTGCGGGAAAAAGCTCCCCTGCCCCGTCAAACACTTTGCGCAGCTCGGCAAGAGGCCGCAGGAGATTCCTTCGCACATCGTTGTTTAGCGCCTTGAGCGGCGAAACATAAAGTACTCCCGTCCTTCCCAAAGGCCATTTGCCGACAATCAGCTGATTGATGGCCCACAGGAAAGCCGCCAGCGTTTTCCCGCTTCCGGTCGGAGCGCTGATGAGGACATGCTCGCCGGCGGCGATTTTCGGCCAGGCTTTTTCCTGCAGATCTGTCGGCGAGCCGATATGCACGAGAAACCATTCGGCCACCAGCGGGTGGAATTGATTCAGTACTGCTTGAGTCGTCTTAATCTCCTTTCGAGCGCTCACCAATTATCACGCTGTCGAGCCCCGCCATTATATGCACAGAAAGGCTTAGGGAGATTCCTCTAAGCCTTTCTTTTATTTTAAAAGGGGTAGGATCCGGATTATTCTTGTTAGGAGATTCAATCCTTCGGTAGTTTGCAGCTATTTAGGATCGAAGCTATTTGGCCTCCAAGGGATATTGTGTGCGCGACCATTCTCTCCAACCGCCCTTGAGAGCATAAACCTTGGTGTATCCGGCCGCAATCAACTCCTGCGCCAAACTGGCGCTGGTTCCCTCGCCTTTTAAAGCACAGTAGAGGACAATTGTCTTCTCCTTGGGCAACTGATCTTTCCAGGATTCAAACTGGTCCGGATCGATTCTCCTGGCGCCCGTGATCTTGAATTCACTGGCATCCCAGTCCTTGCCCCGGCGAACATCCAAGATAACTACATCGGGATTGTCCAACATTCCCTTGAGCTCTTCCTTGCTCACCCGCGGAGCATCTTCGGCAACGGCGGCCACAGCGGCGACAGCCGCAACCGCAAATACCACTAAGATTATCCATAGCTTGCGGATCATGGCATCCTCCTTCTGTTTGTTTGAAGCTGCAGAGCCGCTTGCTTCAACCTTGTCTTCGGGTGCGAATTACACCCGTGGACCATGCAGCTAAAATAACAACTGAACCGACAATGACAATCAGAAAGGCCGCAACGATCTTCTTTTCGCCGTCTGTCAATAGCAGGCCCAAGGCAGCCAGAGCCAGCAGCGCGCTTACAGAGAGATGGCTGCATCGGCTTCTGGGACGGCAATCACCACGTTTGGCTTTAAAATGCGCAAAATGCAGGGCCGCATAATGAAAAAGCCACAGGATCAGACTCCCTCGAAGAAAGGCATCAAGATGAGACGAGCCGGCCATGCCGGCAAAGAGCATAGCTGACGTTGCGGCGGTCAGGAAAACAGGTGTGAGGCGCCCTTTGCAGCGGTTGTCTCCAAAAAATGAAGGCAGGAGACCGGCTGAAGCCATGGCGGCTGTCATCCGGGAGACTCCTCCGAAAAGGGCATTGACGGCTCCTGCCGTGCCCGCCAAGATTACAATCCCCACAATGATTCGGCCCTTTTGCCCCATGATAGTGCGCGCAGTCACGGTATAAGGAATGGTCGTTTGGGCCAAAGTGGACGGCGCAATCCAATGTAGGGAAACGACACCCCACAAGAGCAGGAACAGGCTCCCCAACAATACGGCTGCAGCCGGCGACTTTTTATGGTTGCTTGTGGATTCGCCGTTGGCAAAAACAGTCAGATCGTAACCGATGGGAAGGAGCAGGGCGACCAATGCCGTGCGCAGCAATGAGGAGAAAGGCGCGGGCTGGTAATCAGTTGATATCGGGGGAGAAGTCAAAGCGAATCCGGGAACAATCAGGACAATCAGTCCAAGCAAAGCTGTCAGCATGACAAGTACCTGGAATTTCCCCCAGACCGCTCTGCCCAGCAGATTGACGGCAAGAATCAGCCCCAGCAGAAGATAGGCGAAAAGGAAATTGGGAAACCAGTAGGCAAAAACTTCATTGAATACAAAACCGGCGGTCACTACCGATCCGGTCGCCATAATGACGGCAAAGGAAAGCCGTGAACTGAACGGCAGAATCAAAGCGGCTCGGTTGCCCAGCCCCTCTTGCAGAAGCCTGGTCTCGCCCTTGGGATCTGGGAAATTCGCAAAGAGAGTAAATGCGCCAAACAGGTGCAGCACCGCCCCTGCGACGAGAAATGCCAGAAACCAGATCCCCCCCTGGCCGACACCGTTTCCCAGAAGGATCAGGGTCTCCGCCGAGAAGATCACTCCCAGCCCGGCCGCAAGGGATACCACAAAACCCATAAAATGACTCCTATCGTCTACGGACCTGTTTGTTTTGACTCACTAAAAAAAATCTACGAATCCCGGACAAAATATCAAGGATGCCCATGGCGACTCGATCCCGTCCTTTTTTCTTCGGTTCCGAAAATCAGAATCTTTAGATGAATAAAAATAGATTTTGGCACAATCGTCTCACGAATGATAAACTGAGAAATCTTTCAGAGAACCTTGCTCTGAATCGCCTGCGTGAGAACAGACCGGATGAAAAAGAACGATTTTACACCTCTTGTCATGTGGGTAAGCCTGTTGCTCGGAATAATTCTAATCGCCTATATCAGGTCCGGGCGAACGTCAGGCCTCTGGAACGACTACCCGCTTAATTTCGATAACCTATTCATTGGTGCCTATATCTTGTGGATGCTCCTGGAGCTGCGAGTTTCACAAAGAGATGTCAGCACGGAGGGTAAAAGAACCGCAGATTCTGTCACATGCCAGCTCTATGGGTGTGGACAGGCGCTAACCTTTCTCACCGCCCTGTGGTTTCCCTCCGCTTGGCGAGTGCCGAATTTTGCCCATTTTGCCGGTAGAACCATGTTCCTGTTTGGCGCAGGTTATCGTGCATGGGCAATTCACGCCTTGGGGCATTTCTATTCACACAGAGTACGAATGGTGGCTGAGCATCGGATTGTGGCTTCCGGGCCGTACCGCTTCACAAGACACCCCGCCTACGCAGGAATGCTCATCGCCAATGCCGGAATATGCGTCTACTTCCCTAACTGGGTGACCCTATGCGTGCTTCTTTTGATTCTGGTGCCGGCGATGCTTTTGCGAATCGTAATAGAAGAAAGAACCCTCTTTCGGATAGAGGGATACGCTGAATTTGCCGGAAAGCGAAAGCGGTTGCTCCCGGCAATATGGTAGCGACGTCTTTGAGGAGGTTGCCATGTTTTGTCAGTCGAGTCGATTTCCGCGAGCCTTTTGCCTGCTGATGGCGGGCTCCTTGTTGCTGCTCTCTTTGTTAATGACCCGCGCGGCCTTCACCC
>JAVEVM010000523.1:0-3855 GCA_034005055.1 Desulforhabdus sp.
TTGGTTTCCCCAAACAGGGACAAGCTCTGTACGAAGCATTGATAGCTGTCAACAAGGAATTGCAGTCGCAACTGACGATTTCAGAAGAAAAAATCAATCAAGTTATAGTGAGTGAATCACTCGGAGCGGGGGAGCCGTTGACCGGCAAAATGCCTCCGCAAATAAGAGAAGAGCTTTTTCACGAAGCGATCCATAAAATCTGCTCATTGTACCTCCGCTATGTACCGGCACGGGGGGATGAAATCCATGAAATTCTAAATCTGAGAGAGGAACTCCGCCCTGGCACTGATCTCCAATCCTTCCAAAAGCGACACCCCGCAATCAACGGCAACTTGTTACAGCTGGTTTTGGAAAATGCCTATCGGCCGTATTATACGGCGCTTGCCGAAATACTGATGAAATATACGGATCTCCGAGACTGGAAGAAAAATTACTGCCCGGTATGCGGCAAAAAAGCGGCCTTGGCCAGCCTCGATGAGGCAGGCGGGCAGCGAATGCTCTGGTGCTCATTTTGTACTACCGGGTGGCCCTATCCGCGCCTTAGCTGTATCGAGTGCGACAACCGCGATCATGAGGAGCTCTCTTATTTTTACCTGGAGGATGACCGGGAGTTGCAAATCCAAACCTGCAATAAGTGCAAGAGTTACATCAAAACGCTTCGAAGAACACTTTTCAAACCGGAAGACCTCCCCCTGATAGACGCCCAAACAGCGGCCCTTGATATTTTAGCGGAACAGCAAGGATACAGGAAATAGGTGATCAAACCTTCTGAACCTCTTAATTGCTGAATATTGTTTTTGATTTAGATGTTGATGCAAAGGAGAGAAACAAAACATGGGTCTTAATCGCAGACAATTTCTAAAGGTAATGGGAGCCTCTACTACCCTGCTTGCCCTTCGGGAATTCGGTTTCCTTCCCGAAGTTGAAGCAGCGGTGCCGTCACTGAGGATCCAAGGCGCTAGAGTCACGCCCGGCATTTGCGCCTATTGTTCGGTGGGTTGCGGTTTGATAGTTCACAGCGACTCGACCGGCATTATAAACATTGAAGGCGACCCGGACCATCCCATCAACCGCGGCTCTCTATGCAGTAAGGGTTCCAGTCTTTTTCAATTGGCGAACAATAGCCGGCGAGTGACCACACCGCTGTACCGCGCTCCGGGGACAAACACCTGGGTAGCGAAGAGCTGGGACTGGGTCCTGGACGAGATTGCCGGCAGGGTCTACAGCACCAGAAACAGCACTTTTGTGGCCAAGGACGACTCAAGAATCACGGTGAACCGCACCGATGCCATCGCCTGTCTCGGCGGGGCTGCCCTGGACAACGAAGAATGCTACCTCTTGTCGAAAATGATGCGCGGTCTGGGAGTAAATTATCTGGAGCATCAGGCCCGCCTCTGACACTCCTCCACAGTCGCCGGGCTGGCGGCTGCATTCGGCAGGGGTGCTATGACCAACCATTGGATCGACCTGAAAAACACGGACTGCGCCTTGATCATCGGGGCTAATCCAGCCGAAAATCATCCCCTTTCCATGAAATGGCTGATGGAGGCCAGGAATAAGGGGGCTAAACTGATCGTTGTTGACCCTCGTTTTACCAGGACCGCTTCTCGTTCCGACATCTACGCCAGATTGAGGTGCGGCACTGACATTGCTTTCATAGGCGGGTTGATCAATTATGTTCTTAGCCACCACCTCTATAACGATCAGTACGTGGCCAAATATACTAACGCCGCGTTCTTGGTTAATGACGGCTTCGGATACAACGACGGGCTGTTTACCGGTTATGATGCAGATACACGCAAATATGATACGAGCACCTGGACATACCAGCGCGATGCCAATGGTGTGCCGTTGAGAGATGAAACCCTGTCTGACTCAAGGACGGTATTTCAGCTCATGAGGATTCACTACTCACGGTATACAGCGGCAAAGGTCGCTGCCGTGACCGGGATGTCCGAGGCAGTATTCAACGAGATCGCTTCAGCGTACGGCAATGCTGGGCTACGCGACAACAAGTCAGGCACTATTTTATATGCCATGGGTGGGACTCAACATACAGTCGGCTCACAGAATGTGAAGGCCTATGCCATGCTCCAGCTCCTTCTGGGGAATATAGGGAGGCCGGGTGGCGGAGTGAATGCCTTGCGGGGTGAGTCGAACGTCCAGGGTTCGACGGATATGGGGCTCTTAAATAACAGCCTGCCCGGGTATTTGAGCTCCCCTGTGGCCTCAACCGCTTATGAGACACTGGATGCCTACAACAAAACCGAAACCCCCGCCTCCGGCTACTGGACCAATAAACCCAAGTTCTTTATCAGCCTGCTCAAGGCCTGGTGGGGAGCGAACGCCACCTCTGCGAACGAATATGCCTACCAGTATCTGCCCAAGCGGGTTTCAGGCAAAAACTATTCCTTTATCAATCTCTTTGAAAGCATGTATGACAATACCATCGATGGTCTGTTCTGTTTTGGCCAGAACCCTGTGGTGGGAGGACCCAACGCCGGTAAAGAAAGCGCTGCTTTGGCTAATTTAGACTGGCTTGTCTGTGTGGATCTTTTCAGCACAGAGACTGCAAACTTCTGGCAACGGCCCGGCGTTGACGCCGAGAAGGTTGATACCGAAGTGTTTCTATTGCCCGCAGCTGCTTCTTTTGAGAAAGAAGGATCCATCTCCAACAGCGGGCGCTGGATTCAATATCGGTGGAAGGCGGCCGAGCCTCCGGGGCAGGCCAGGAGCGACCTCTGGATCATTTACAACCTGATGCAGAGGATCCAGGCCATGGCTTCGAAAGATGATCCCATAGACAAGCCGCTTAAGGAATTGACCTGGAACTATGGTTCAGGCGACGAGCTCGACATAGTAGACCTTGTCGCCCAAGAGATCAATGGGTACGAGGTGGCCACCGGCGGCCAGTTGCCGCTTTTCTCCGCCCTGACGGATACCGGCTCTACGGCGAGCGGATGCTGGATCATGTGCGGCATGTACCCGGCTGCAGACAACCTGACGAAGAGACGGGATGACACTGATCCGGACGGCCATGGACATTATCGGAACTGGTCGTATTCCTGGCCGGCGAATCGCCGGATCCTCTACAACAGGGCTTCCGCTAACTTAGATGGCGTTCCCTGGAGCGAAGATAAAAAGATTATATCGTGGGACGGCTCGAAATGGGACGGCTACGACGTACCTGACTTCGCGGGAACCAAAGCTCCGACTGCCGCTGGCGGTTCGGATCCATTCATCATGAAACCAGAAGGTGTGGGCGGCCTGTTTTCCATCCTGAACGAAGGGCCTTTTCCTGAGCACTACGAACCCTATGAATCGCCGACCACCAACACCTTTTCGAGCATTGATTTCAACCCGGTGGCGACCATATTGGATACGGCCATGAACGCAAAAGGCAGTGTGTCGATGTATCCGGTCATTGGCACCACCTTCCGGTATTCAGAGCACTGGCAGACAGGGTCCATGACCAGAAACTGCACCTGGCTGCAGGAATTGATACCCACTCAGACCGTGGAAATCAGTCGCACCCTGGCGAACGCCAAGAGGATTTCGAACGGCGACAGAGTCTTAATCAAGACAGCGCGGGGCCGGATGTATGCAAACGCGATGATTACCGATCGAATCAAACCCCTGGTAGTCAACGGAAAAACATTCGAAGTGATCGCAGTGCCATGGCACTTTGGTTTTATGGGGCTCACAACAGGGGACAGCGCCAACAACCTGACCTGCCACGTAGGCGATGCCAACACCATGATTCCCGAGTACAAAGCCTTTCTGTGCACTGTTGCACGAGGGTAACCTCGTTGGAGAATAAGGAGATATGCTCATGCCATTAAAGGCAAAAATGAT
>JAVEVM010000524.1:0-3854 GCA_034005055.1 Desulforhabdus sp.
GGCCGACGATTATGAACTGGGGGCGCATGTGGTCCAGCTTGGCTTGAAGGTTGTGGTGCCTCCCTACTTGATCGACTGCTTCATGCCCCGGGAGAGTCTTCGCGCAGCCATCGGACGGCTGCAGCGCTGGAAGCGAACCATGCGGCGGGCACACGGAATGCTCTTTATCGGCAGCTGTCTTAGCTTCCCGGTTTTTTGGGCTTTTCTACTGGTGCTGATGCAGCCAACGGGCTGGCTGTCCTGGTCAATCTTGGCAGGAGTATTGACAGCGCGCGGGCTGCTTGCAGCCAGGTTGCAATCGTATGTCCGTCTCCCCGATTGGAGCCATGCCAGATGGTTGCTCCCGCTGGTGGACATAATCGAAGGTTTCACGTTTCTGGGCGCTTACACCGGAAAGACCATCTGTTGGGCAGACCGACGCTATCGATTGCTGCCAGACGGAACACTGACCGTTCTCACCAAAAATCCAACCAAACAGTAAGCGGCGCTAAGATTCTCTGTCTGCGGGATTATGACTTTGCTTGCTTTCTGCTCGATGCGAAGATATAGAGAGCCATTGCATGGGGCTGGCTCGATAACAACAAGTCTTGATTACGGTAATAAGCATGAAGGATTCACTATTAACATTAAACGAGGTGGATAAATCTCCCCGCCTGTTAGGCTGGCACTCCCTGTTAAGCGGCTTGGCAACCCTGACTTTGTTGGCAATCTTGGCCGGCTTCGTCAATTGGCAAAGCGTCTGGAAAGAGTTACTCACCTGTCAAAAATCTTACGTATTGGTCGGAGCGGCCTGTCATTATCTCACTTACCCATTGCGCGGAATGCGATGGCGCCGCTGCCTTGCCCATTTGCCGATCGGAGGCAGTATCGCTCGATTCGTGCAGGTGGTCTTTTTCTACAATTTTTTGGACAATGTTGTTCCAGCCAAGCTTGGCGACGTCTATGCCGCCCATCTGGCGAGAATCAATTTCGGCATCAGGCGTTCGGAAGCGATCGGCTCCATTGTCTTTACCCGCATGCTCGACGCCTGGGTTCTCTTGACAATTGCGCTGGCGGCCTCTTGGCTGCTGTTGTCTACTCATCTTCCCAATCCCGTCTTGTGGGCACTGATAGGCGGAGCGGCGATAGCGATGGCGGCCACTTTGATCATGCTGACCTTCTTCTTCCTCGACAAGTTCCCCCCAAGGTGGGTGCCGAACAGAATCGAAGCCATGATTCGTGCATTCCGTAACGGCATGTGGCCGCAAGCTGGCGAGCTCCTGCCCATTTTTGCCCTCACCGCTGGCATCTGGATTTTGGAAACGCTCTGGATCTATTTACTGATGCTCGGGTTCGATGTCGCGCTGGCACTTGATGAGGTACTCTTTTTAACGGTGATACCTCTGTTAGCCTCGGCTTTTCCGCTGACCCCATCCGGAGCCGGAGTTGTAGAGCTGACTCTGTTCAGCTGCCTGCGGCTGATCGGCACTGCTGCTCCGCTGGCGGAATCCATCACGTTGCTCAACCGCTTCATTGATTACTGGTTGCACATCGGCCTTGGCATCCTGATGTGGCTTTTCAGGCATCAGCTGGGTCTGCACATCTGGCGTGGAACCGCGGAGCTATCCTTTGTCGAGCAGCCCATCTTACCGATGAAGCTCTCAAAATAGAGAGCCACAAAGGGCGTCCTATTACTGAGGAGTTGTCCCAGACCCCGCCACACTGCATGAATTAATTTGATCGAGATTCAGCAACCTGTTGATTGTCAAAAGATCCAACTGAATCACAGTCTTGAAAGGGGACAAAAATATACTTGAATGATTCCATCTGTCGGGGAGGGAACAAGAACATGATACATTTTGCGGATTATACCTCAAGAACCCTCGGGGTGAAGCTGCCGGAAGATTACGCAAGCTTCATGGAGAGATACGGAAAAAAACTTCCTGATGATCCCGTCCATGAAGAGAGCTGGATCGGAGGGCTGGGATCACCCGACTTCGTTATTGGTACTACCCTTGCCTTTCGCTCCACAGTATCCCACTTCCGGAACGAGAATGTGGTGATTGGCTATGTTGGCATAAAAACCATTGTAATCAACATGATTCAAGAAGAAATAGATGAGTATCTCATGGTCGACACCGGAAATGGCGCACTCCTCGCCGTCGATTCACTCGGTGCAACAAGCAAGATCGCTCCCCGCTTCAAAGAATGGATCGAGCCTGAGCTCCTGCGCGCCGCCCTTAAGGAAAAATACGCCAGCAACCTGATCGCCACCGTTTTCGACGATGAAAACAAGGCCGAAGAAGCCCGCCTCAAGCTCTTGAAGCTCGAGCAAGAGGGATTCATCGAACTGGAGGACGCAGTGGTGGTCGTTAAAGAGCAAGATAGCACAATTCGCTATCAACCAATGCACCGAATGGCAAGGAAGGGGGGAATTGCCGGGAGCCTCACGGGCTTGATCGTTGGCAGCATCCTGCTCCACCCTTTAATAGGAGCCGTTCTGGGTGCGGTCACAGGCGCTGTCTCCGCTTCCCTATCGGAAGTGGGAATCGACGAGCGATTCGTGAGAGAGCTGTCGGAAAGATTCGGGCCCGGATGCTCCGCTCTCTTCACTTTGACGCAGAAAACCGAATCCGACCGTGCGGCAGAAGAGTTCCTCGGATTTGGCGGCAGGGTACTCGTGAGCTCCCTGAGCAAGGAGACGGAGGCCGCTTTGCAAGAGCTGCTCCAGGCCCCTGGGAGAAATGAGGCAAAAGAAGAGGCCTGAAGATACACCGGCAAAAGCGAGAGGCACCGAATCTTACATTCACGGAAGCCTGCAACCGGACTCCGACGTCGATTAGAGCCGGCACCGGCTTACGTTTCATTTAAGGGAATCAACACGCCCGTCCTTTTCCCGAACTTTTTACAGGCGCTGACTGTTGGAAGCAACAGGTCAACTTTCTTTTTCTGCTTTTTCGACATTGAATCCAGAAAAGTAACCTTGTAGAGTTTTTTGTTGATCCACAGCTGAAATCGATCGCCGAATTCATAGCTCCTTGCGATATCAGAGCTCAAAGCGACCACTTTCTGGTAATGCTCGGGCTTAATGCGCACAGCAGATGCAGTTACGTTGTAATCGCCCTTCCCACAAACCGGTGCGTTGGTGTAGGCGGTCACCGTGACTTCATGAAACGTGGGGGAAGCCCGATGAAGCTGGGTTGCAACGTGGACTGAAGGCAGGTTGTTCATCGATAAGGCGAGTAGAGCAAGGGTCGTCAATTTGACGAATTTAAACATTCGTGTCTCTCCTGCGTTTGAGTCAGACCTAACTCATCTCTGAGGAAAGCAGATGAGCGACTTTGAACCTCGGAGTGGCACACCGCCAAAGGTCAAATTTGCGGCCACTTTCATTTTTCAAAAATCTTCAAGCAAATATTCTCCAGCACGGGCAATTGATACAGAATTCACCAGCAAATGTCAACCCTGCAGTCCACAATTGAATAACATCCTGTTATAGCTGCATTTTACCCTTACCCTTCCCGTGTCCCCGGAAAGCGCAGAATTCCTCTTCCGTTAAAACACCGTCGTTGTTTTTATCCGTAGCGGCAAAAACCTCATCGGCTTTCATTCCCGGATGGTCAAAAGCCTTGAATTCTTCCTCGGTGACTTTTCCGTCGCCATTGACGTCCAGAGATTTGAAACGATCCCGGCATTGCATCATCTGCGCGTGAACCGAAGGCAACCCGGCCGCAACTGCGACTCCCATAATCAAGAATACAACCAAACAGGTTTTCAATGATTTCATACTGACTCCTTGTGCTTTTTGGGTTTTCAAAACACCTCGGTACAAATTACCACCCTGATGGGGGAGCAACTCCGAATTCTTGAAAGAA
>JAVEVM010000525.1:0-3854 GCA_034005055.1 Desulforhabdus sp.
GAGCGTGGAAATACCGCCTTCATCCGCCCCGTACTGACCAGACCCGTGGTAGATGCGGTTAGGGATGCGGGCGGCAACCCTTTCTTGACCGATGCCAATACGCTCTACGTCGGCACTCGCGGCAATGGGGTGGACCATCTGCACACGGCTGTTCTGAACGGCTTCGGTTATTCCGTTGTGGGGGCGCCTGTGATCATCGCCGATGGAATAGAGGGAAGAGACGAAGTGACTGTGCCGGTCGGATTGAAGCTTTGCAAGGAAGCTTATGTCAGCTCGGCTGTGGCGAGAGCCGATTCTCTGATTTCTCTTGCTCACTTCAAACTGCATGAAGCGGCGGGCTTTGGCGGGGCCATCAAGAATATCGGCATGGGTTCGGCATCTCGGCGCGGCAAGATGGCTCAACATTCCGAAGTGGCTCCGGCAGTCATTTCGGAAAAATGCATCGGCTGCGGCACCTGCCGGGATCAGTGCGCCCACGGAGCCATCACTCTGGTAAAACGGCCGGCCGGTGTTGCGGCTCCCCATCCCAAAGCGGTCAAGGTTGTCAAGATCGACCCGAAAAAATGCGTCGGATGTGCCGGCTGCATTCATGCCTGCCCGGAGGGTGCGCTTGGAATCGATTGGGAAAAGGATCTGCCCCGCTTCATGGAAAGGATGGTCGAATACACCGTCGGGACCATGAAGGGTAAAGAAGAGAGAACCCTGTGCATCAATTTTCTGACGCAGATTTCCCCGGCATGCGATTGCTACCCGTTTGCCGATGCGCCCATCGTAGCGGACATTGGAATTCTGGCATCCAAAGATCCGGTCGCCATCGATCAGGCCTCCATAGACCTGGTAAACGCACAGCCGCCTCTGGCATCTTCGTGCATCAAAGGTTCCCGCCACGCCAGAAAGGATAAGGTAAAGGCCGTCTATCCTAAAATCGATTGGCAATATCAGCTGGACTACGCAGAGCAAGTGGGCCTGGGAAGCAAGGCCTACGAACTGATTAAACTCTGATCGGGCAATTCGTCCAGCATGAAGGCGCGCTTCGCCTTGCGGCCCTCAAAAGGGCTTGCCAAAAAGGCCTGCATTGAGTACATATGGAGCGTTGGAAGCGCCAAGCTCACTGGTGGGGCTCCCGGACTTCAAATCCGGTGCGAGGGCGTGAAGGCGTTCTCGGGTGGGTTCGATTCCCATGCGCTTCCGCCAACTTACGAAAGGCAGCAGATTTCTTCTGGTGCCTGTTTTTTTGGTCTCCGCCTGGTGTCCGCGTTCACACGGTGAAACAAAAAAGCCGTTTTTCGCTCCTTTGTTCACTCGCCCTGTTTGGCGGCCAGTTGCCCGAGTTCTATTTCCACAGAGGTTCGAGCGAACCTCAAGCTGTCTTTTGTCTAGATTCTCAGCCGCAATCACGTGCTGGGCACTCGGCAGAAGCCGGGTGGAATCCAGCACACGATCGACAAGAATTTTATTGACTTGTTTATATTTAGTGCTAATTTAATATAGTTGTTAAATTATAGAACGTTGAAACGAGATTCTAAGAGAATTGTAATGGAAGACCCTAGTACTAGTCATAGATGTTTTGGTGTTGGTTGTTTGAGCCGCTTGAGTAGCATGGTTTTGAGGAAGAGGAGGGTTGTAGCCTTTCTCTGACGAGATGGTAACCACCATTCGCAAAACCCGAGCGCGGCTCGGGTTTTTTTTTGGGAAAAAATCCTGTGGGAGGAGGTGATACCAATGAAAACGATTCTCATTCGTGGTCGCAACCGTCAGGACGCCCGCAAAAAAACACTGGATTACTGGTTTGCCAATCGCGAGCAGTTCAATTGCTCGATGAGGGATTTTTTGCGCAAGTGTTCGACGGATCCAACCGGACGTGTAATCATGTACAAGGAGTAGTAAATGGAAAGCGGTGACCCAGGTCATTCGTGCTTAAAGCGTGAGGGCTGAAAGAGATTTCTTTCAGCCCTTTTTTTGTCGTGTCACTTCAAAATCCTCTCATTTGTTCCCCTTGAACTCATACTTTCGCATTGACCGGACGGCAAATCATTGCTAAAAGTTTCACACGCTTGTGCGTTCAGCAGGGCTTCCATGTTTCACCTTTGGTTTGAACTTTCGGGGAGTAGGATATGTTTGGAGCAGGAAAGCTGTTATGTGCGGAGTTGAAGCGAAGTGTGGCGAGCGCTTTGCCGTGGGATATCCCATGGTATGATCCTAGTCACACGGTATTTTTTATAGCCCTTTACGGAGCCCTTTCAGTTATTGGCTTAGGTGTGCTGGCGGCGTTATTGATCACGCTCAAACGTCTGAAAGAAGAAGAGGGCGAAAGTCACCACTAAAATGGCGCGCGCCTGCGAGAGCGATTCATCAGCATCGTCAGTTCCAACTGAAAAGGGTCGAGGAAGCTTTTGGGGCGTCATTGAATGATTCCACCCAACTAATGGTTTCGACTAATCACTCCCGATCTTAATAATCTTCGACCCAAATGCCGAGTGATGGCTGTTTGAAATGCTGTAAGTTGAGCCCGGCGCTGGTGTTTGTCTTAGATTCACCCATCTAACGGAGTGGGCTAATCCAATAAATTTCCACCGCTTCCATCTAGATATTGCCCTATACGCCAAATTTTATTCAAATCAATCATCTCCACGGCAAAAGAAAAGGATAGCGCCCTATTGTTTTCAGCTCGACGGGGAGCTATCTCTACGGCGGAGACAATTCCCTTGTAAATAACAGCCAGGAGGTAAGAAGTTGAACCCTAAAGTTTTTCGAGAATATGACATCCGTGGAATTGTTGATGAAGAGATACTCGATGAAGATCTAGTTTTGCTTGGTAAAGCTTTCGGGACTTACATGGCCCGGGAAAACAAAAAACGGGTGGTACTGGGCAGGGACTGCCGTATCAGCTCGGAGCACTACCGGGAATTGCTGGCTGAGGGTATGCTTGCTGCAGGGTTGGACGTAATCGATGTGGGTTTGTGCCCAACTCCGGTGCTCTACTTTGCGGTGCGCCATCTGCAAAGAGAGGGGGGGATTATGATTACGGCAAGCCATAATCCCCCGGAGTACAACGGCTTTAAAATATGCAACGGGTTCGATACAATTTCCGGTTCGGAAATCCAAAAGCTTCGCGATATCATGGAGAGCAATTCTTATGTTGCGGGTCCCGGTCGATTGAGCAGCTATGACATCATTACCCCATACAAGGAATTTATCGTTAAAAACATTACCCTGGGCAAGAAGATTCGGTTAGGAGTTGATGCCGGCAACGCTACGGCCGGACCGCTGGCGGTCTCCATTTTACAGCAACTGGGCTGTGAGGTTCACCCCATCTATTGTGATATGGATGGAACTTTTCCAAATCACGAGCCGGACCCGACGGTCCTGGAGAACCTCAAGGACCTGATCAAACTGGTAAAAGAAAGAGATTTGGACCTGGGTGTGGCCTACGACGGCGACGCTGATCGCTTGGGAGTTATAGACCATCGAGGAGAAGTGGTTTTTGGGGACAAACTGATGATCATTTTCGCCCGCGAAATTCTCGCACGCCGCCCGGGCACGACGTTCATCTCCGAGGTAAAATGCTCAAAGACCCTGTTTGATGACATCGAACAGCGCGGTGGCAAAGCTATCATGTGGCGCACCGGCCACTCTCTTATAAAATCCAAGATGAAGCAGGAAGACGCAGTCCTGGCAGGAGAGATGAGCGGGCATATGTTTTTTAAAGACCGCTACTTCGGCTATGACGACGGCATATACGCATCCTGTCGACTTTTGGAAATACTTGCCAATACCGGCAAAACGATTCCCCAGCTACTGGAAGGGGTTCCAGCTACCCATACTACTCCGGAAATCAGGGAGATCGGAAGAGC
>JAVEVM010000526.1:0-3853 GCA_034005055.1 Desulforhabdus sp.
CCGGGCGGCCTGAAAATGAGAATGTTCAATACCGTGAATAGAAGCAACGATAGAAGGTAGGTCGGAACGATACGTAAGAACCGCCTCTGCATGAGTTCAAGGTAACGAGGTGTTGAGCGTCCCTCGCGGCCGAGATAAGGCAGGGCAAGTACGAAGCCGGTAATGAAATTGAAGATAATGACCCCGAACTGACCCAGATAAGCGATTTTCGAGATCCCGAGCTCAATGATGCCGCTCTCTCCACCTCCCCGCCAGAGGTGATGGATAAAGATCCCGGCCATGGCCAGTACTCGCAGCAAGTCTATCTGGGATACGTTGATTCGACCTGTGGTGCTCCCTTGAGCTCTTTCCGTTCGGAGAGTACCTGAAGAAGCCTTGCACAATTCGCTATTGCTGCCCGTAAAATTCATTCACCTCTCATTTCATACGAAGATACTGCCAAGCGTGGCATTCTATACAGAATGCAAAACTTTTTCAGCCGGCAAAAAGGGACACCAATAAAAAGAAAATCGCTAGTGTTTCATGTCGCTTCTGTTCAAGTAAGGTTCTGGCACCTATTTTATGCACTTTGGTGGGATGGTTATGCCTCGTCTTGAGCCAGTCGGTGTCAAGGGCCAGATCCCACATATTTTGCCATTATATCCGGATCGTCCCGCATGGTGGGCGGCGATCACAAAGAGGTTTCGCTTCGGATTTGATCTCCTGCATGGACACATCCGGCAACAGCTCGTATAATGAATACCCTTATAGCTCGCTTGGCGCAAAAGAGGAATGTGCTACCGCTTCCGGGCGACTTATGTTTGTTGCCCGGGATGGCCGGGATTGGAAACGTGCAAGAATTCAGAGTCAGTGTCGATCAGTTGCGAGTGGGTGTTTTCATCCGCCTGGAAATGGCATGGTTTGAGCACCCATTCCTCTTTGGCAGCTTCAAGATCAAGAGCATCGACCAAATTGCGACGCTCAAGGAGCTGGGCCTTACCAGCGTGCTTTTCATCCCGGAAAAAAGCGATCAGCTGCCCGTTCCTCAAGCCCCAAAGTCTCAAACGCAGGGTGAGGCGCCGCCGGCAGAAAAAATCGTCACAACAGAGGCTCTATGGAATATCAAACAGGAGCGAATAGCAACGCTCAGGGCGCAAAGAGAACGATTTTGCCGGTGTGAGAAGCAATACCGCAAGACCCTCGATCGGGTGAGAAACATCATGAACAATCTGACGACCGCATCAGCGGAAGTAGTGAAAGAGGCGAGCTCGCTGGTTGAGGAAATGGTGCAGATCTTTGTTTCGGATAAAGACATCGTGGTCCATCTCATGAATACCGAGGACGGTACCGAAGACCTTTTTTATCATTCTCTCAACACGGCGGTCTTGGGATTGATAGTCGGGCGCGAGTACGGGCTGGAAGCGGAATCTCTCAACAAGCTCGGTCTGGGCCTGCTGTTTCATGACATTGGAAAACAGCGAATACCCAAGAGAGTTCTCATTAAGAAGCCTCCACTGACGCCCTCCGAACTGAAGCTCGTTCAGCTTCACACCAGGTATGGCGAGGATATGATTGCAGGGCAGGTTCCCGACTTTCCAGCCGAATCGTTGGAGATCATCGGTCAGCATCACGAAACGGCTGATGGCAAAGGCTATCCCGCCGGATTGAAAGAAGAGCAAATACCGTTGCTGGTCAAACTGGCTGCTGTCGTCAACACCTACGACAACCACTGCAACAAGGTCGACCCGGAATCGTCCCTGACTCCGTATCAGGCGCTTTCCTACATGTTCGGCAAACAAAACAAGCAGTTCCCGATAGAGCTCGTGGCGCTGTTGGTCCGAAGCGTCGGTGTCTATCCTCCCGGGGCACTGGTTCAGCTATCCAACGGAAGTATCGGCCTGGTGGTATCGGTCAATCCCACCCACTCGCTTCGGCCCGGCGTCCTGCTCTATGATCCCACCATTCCCAAAAACGAGGCGCTGATCATTGAACTGGAGGACGAGCCGGACCTCTCCATAGTCCAAAGCATTCACCCAGCCAGCGTGTCGACGGAGATCTATAATTATTTGAGTCCGAGAAATCGGGTGATCTATTTCAGCGAACCCTCGACATCTTCAAGCAACTAGCTTGTCATGAATCGAAAAAAGCTGCCGAAGCTTTTCTTGAAAGCCGATGAGCTCAAGGAGATCTTCTCTGTTGATAAGGCTAATATACGTTACAGACGGCGTTGCTGATTGGGAGCTCAGCGAGGTCCCAGAGGCCAGAGCGTCCCGCTCTGGGGGATATCCTCAAAGGGCGGCAGGGTGGGGCCTATAAAAAGAAAGGCGTCCAGCCCATGAGGACGCAAATGGCGACGGCAGAGCTCGTTGACCGTCTCGTCGTGGTGCCAGGGGGGGTTGCCGCCCCAGGGCGGAGTGGGATAGATATCGTAAAAAACAATGCCCTCCAGATCACAGCGCTCGGCACCAAAAGCTTGGGCACAGAAATGCCGCCTGAGCGTTGTCAATCGTGGATCGTTTTCATGCCAGTTCCGGCGCGGATAGAAGCGCACCCAGCGGTTTGCCCAGAGCCTTGCGATCGCTCGAGGATTGGCCGTGCGAAGGGCCACGAAAAAAGCAGCGGTGCCGAAAGCCTGACAAGCCAAATCCAGGGTGAGGCCCATGCTGAGCTGCATCAGGGCTCCACCGCTGCGGCTGTGGTGCTTAACCAATCCCGCCGAAAGATGGACAAAGGGCTCTCCGTCGGTGCGCAATAGATCGGCGGTGAAGATGCCGATCAGCTTGCCTCCGACAAGCACCCTCATGTAGATGTCGGCCGCCAGAAACTCCGGTAGATGTTCGGAATCGTAGTCGGGATGATCGATAAAGGTTTCGTGTAGCAGCTCTACGAGCTCCGGCCGCAGCTGCTGCTGTCTGGCAGCGCTTGGACGAAAATGCAGTTCGAAAAGATAAGAGTAAACACGCCATTTGCCTTGGGGCATCAGCCGCCTCATGCTCTCCGGGTAAGCGAGCTCCTCGCATCATTTTGTCTTCAGCCGGGGAGCAACGACGCACACTTGCGTCCAGCGTTCGTGATGGGCGACATTCTAACCGGCCATTTTGGCTCCCTTTGCGACCGGCGCCAATACCTTATGTTTTAGTTAAGCGGTCGTACTCCTTTTAAGTTGTTGTCATATTACTACAATAGCCCAAATTACTTGTGCTCCTACAAGCATTTCACCTTTTTCTACAGCCTCAACGCTCCGCATAACCGGCTGGCAATGTAAAGCAGCGGAATTGCCAGGCCGAGTTGATGCGGTTGCTCGGTCATTTATTCCGCATTCAAATTCTTCAAAATCTTTTTGGCTGGTGGCTCCTTGATCTCGGAGTGCCGTGGGACAGCTTCCACCGCTCCGTTCTTCGGGTTAATCCAAAGTGAATGTGAAGCTCCTTGCCGTTTGAGATATCACTCAGCGATTCTTAACCTTCGCTCCAAGTCCTTTCGTTTCATCCAATCATCACCGTGTCCTGGATAGCGTCATCGGGTAGCCCTCTGAGAATGTCATCTTTCCGGTCCTCCAAGATCAACTCTATCGCCTGCCGTAGACTAGCATTGGCTTCCTCTATGCTTTCGCCCTGCCCGTTGGCGCCGGGCACCTCCGGACAGATAGCCCAAAAGCCACCCTCGGGTGCGACTTCTATAATTGCGGTAAATTCGCCTTTCATTGTAATCTCCTATCGTCTGTGTCGGCCGAACGCCGAGCTAACCGGCCGCGTCGAAGCACCACAGGCGCTGTCTTTCAGCAGCTGCGATGATAGTCCCGCAGATTGCGCGGTCCGGTTGAGCGATAGGTGTACGCCCGGCATGGGCGTGAACTCATGGGGTGAAAGTCCCC
>JAVEVM010000527.1:0-3850 GCA_034005055.1 Desulforhabdus sp.
ATGACAGTCTGGGCCACCCCACCGGTGACAGCCTTCTCCTGATGGCCGCAACACGGCTGCGTCAAAACTTGCGCGACGGAGATTTTCTGGCTCGCATGGGCGGTGACGAGTTCGTCGTGGTCTGCCCGCATGTTGCCCCGAAAGATGCTGCCTCCTCTATCGGGAACCGCATCGTGAACACCATGAAGTACCCGTTCCGCCTTGAGAACCGAGTGCTTTACATCGGCGCGTCCGTGGGTGTCTCAGGCTGCCCGTCAGATTCAAGCGATCCGGTTCGCCTGCTTTCCTTTGCCGATATGGCCCTCTACCGCTCTAAGGCGGCGGGCAAGGGCTGCGTCACTGTTTTCAATGCCTATGAGCACGACACATCAGGCCTCGATGTGAGCTTCGACTCTACCCTTCATGACGGGATGATCGACGGGGAGTTCCGACTTGTCTATCAGCCGATCGTGAACGTAAGCTCCCGAGCCATTGAGGGCGTCGAGGCGCTTATGCGCTGGAAGCGAAAGTCCGGCGAAGAAATCTCCCCGGCTGTGTTCATCCCCGCTGCCGAGTCACGAGGTCTCATCGGCATGCTGGGTACGTGGTCTTTGCGCCGTGCTTGCGTTGAAATCGTTCGCGCAACAGGCGCCGCTCCAGATGGCCCGTATGTGTCGGTCAACGTATCCCCGCGTCAGTTCCGGGAACCGAATTTCCTATCTGACGTGCGCACTGCTCTCGCCATGAGCCAGTTGCCGCCTGGCCGACTGCAACTCGAAATAACCGAAGGTGCGCTGGTGGAAGATCCGGACGAAGCAACTCGGATGCTGACGGAACTCCGAGGGATGGGCGTACGTGTTGCGGTTGATGTCTTCGGTACCGGATATTCGTCGTTGGCATACCTCAAGACCTTTCCGCTGACGGCTTTGAAGATTGATCGCACTTTCGTCAAGGAACTGCCTCTTGCCACGAAGGATCGCGCGATTTGTTCGTCGGTTTGCGCGATGGCCCGAGACCTGGAGCTCAGTGTTGTCGCCGAGGGCGTGGAGACTGAGCCCCAGCTGGCAACGCTGCAGGAACTGGGCTGCACCAACATTCAGGGCTATCTCACGGGAAGGCCCGCTGAAATATCGGATGTTTTTCCGATGAAGAACATTGAAGGTGGCACGAAATGACGACGGATACCTTGGTAGCCGATCGCCCGCTTCTCGATCTGATGCTCAAGCGCATGCAAGAGCGCGGGGATCTCCCCGGATTTGAGTCGTCGGTTCGAGACATCACTGCCTCTATGAACGACCCGGAGTGCGCCGCAGAAGCGCTGGCTCAGGCTGTTCTGGCAGACCTGGGGCTTACCCAACGGGTGTTGCGCCTGGCAAACAGCTCAATGTACAAATTCATGGATCAAGAGGTCACTACGATCTCCCGGGCCATCGTTGTGCTGGGAACTGAAACCATTGGCCATGTAGCACTCGGGCTGAAGATTCTGAGCGAGTTCGACCGCAAGTCAGACGACCCCAGTGCCTTTTGCCTGGATAGCGCCGGATGCGCGGCCGCGGTGGTGAGGGAGCTCACTTCGGAGATCCGGATCCGGGATACAGAGGAAGCCGTGGTGTGCGCGTTGATGCACCGGTTGGGCCGCGTACTGGCCACAACCTACATCCCGGAGCATCTGGCCGCAATCGAGGCAAATGAAGCCTCAGGGGAATCTTTCGTGGCACTTGGGCAAGCTGTGGCCATAAACTGGGGATTGCCCTCCGCTGTCGTCCGCTCGATGGTCGAATACGACCCCTCCAAACGCGAGGGTTCGACTGCTCTTTCGCACGACGAATGGCTCTCCGCTATCAGTTCATTTTCCAACGCCGCCGTAGACGCCGAGGAAAACCCAGACGCCCTGACAGAGCTCGCCGACAACTTTTCATCCTCTCTTGGCATTCCGGCTGAGTCCCTTGTCCAGGGTGTGCAACGTGCAGCAACTCGCCGAGCTGAGGGCAGACCGCCGGCGCCGCTGCGTGCTGTTGGAGTTGATCGGGCAACACTGCTCGAGCGAAACCTGCGCGAGCTTCAGGCATTGCCCTCCTCAACGCCGCTGAGCCAGGTGATTGCCACCGCTCTTGAAGGCATCCACTCGGCTGCCGGATTTAATCGGTCGATCGCTTTTCTTTATCAGCCGAAGAAGCAGCACTTTGTGCCCAAGATTTCACTGGGGGAAAAAACCCTGGCCGGCGATCAACCTCCGGTCGTCGTGGACGCCTATGCGCCCGATGTGCTTCATGTGGCGCTACAAAGCGACCGGATTGTTCACGTGTCGGATGCCTACGCCAGTAATATCGCGTCGCGTGTGCCTAAATGGTGGCCTGAGAATTTCGGAGGATCCAAGGGCTTCCTTGTGGTGCCCTTGTGTGTTGGGAAAGCTCGATTGGGCTTCTTCTACTTTGACTGGGTGGACCTCGAGCTGGTGCCCGATGAAGTTCGATTGCTCAATGAGATCCGATCTCAAGCCATGAGCTTCGTTTCCCAACGGCAACAAGAGAGCCCATCTACTCGCTTGTCAGCGTAAGCCCGATCTTGAATTGCAATTTACGAGCGGATCTGGTATAATTGCAATTCAATTGATTGGAGTGTCTCATGCATCGTCAAACACCGCTCTTCAGCAAAAACCGACTCATCCTGGCTTTGGCAGGGGCGCTCGTCTTGACGGGCTGCGCCGCTAATCCGATGCATCGGGTCATGGACCGGGTTACAAATCTGGGACTTGACTACCCGGACAAGATGACCAAGCATATTGTTTATGCCACAGCGACCCAGTCCGGGTTCATCGGTGACTTCCATCGCGTTTTTCGAAACACGGCCTATGTGCACGGAGGAATTGAATACAACTCTGACGAGTACCAGTATCGGCACTCTACACTGATCCTGCCGAACTTGGATTCATCATGGCTAGGCGCCAATGTTGTGGCAGTCTTGCCGGATTCAGTTCCAAACGTCGTTGAGAACGACATTGTTGTTCTCAAGATGTACGGGGCCGCCGATCGAGTCAATGCCAACTTCCACCAGAACAAACAGGGCAATATCGTCCTTGGAATCGTTTGTTTTGCAGATCGACCTGACTATGAGAACTGCAAGCGAAGCTTGCCAGGCTATGCGGGTCACCCGAGCAATGCTCGAAATCGATTCGGGGGTATTTCAACGATACCCCGGTACGAAGACAACGCGGAGTATGGCTTGAGCTTTACACCGTACTTTGACAAAAAAACCGGAAAAGTTCTTCCGACCGCTCTTCCTGTTCCAACCCGCGATCAATATGTGCCGCCGAGTTTGCCGCCTGACTCGAATGATTCAATTCGAAAGCTCGGTGAGCGAATGGAACGGATTTACTGACATGAAGGGCCGGTTTCTTGAACCGGCCCTTTTTTACTGCTCGTACTCAAGCAGGTCCTTCAGCTGTGAAGACCCATCATCTACGAGATACCCTCGGACGTCTCTTACGACCGTTCCGCCCGTGTCTCTGAAAAACTGAACCGAGTTGTGCTCAATCAGCAGATCTTGTCGAGCAATGAACCCCGATGAGCGCGTGCCACAAGCTTCTTGCGTGGTGCCTGGACCACAGGATCCATAAAAAGTGCTCTTGAATCCCGCCAAACCATTGGTGACTTCCCCGGTCACGCGGGGGCGCATCATGTTTGTGAGCTTTTTCTGCTCCTTTGACATGTCTCTGTTGTCCGCGATGTCAAACCCCTTCATCACATCAGCTTTCAGGCCAAAATTTGTCCCTCCGGTATAGACATCTCCGAAACTGGCCCCGCCCAGCATTGAAACCCCGGTGAAAACGGCTGTTTCAAAAGCCGCTGCTCCAAGTGCTGTTTGAAATGAG
>JAVEVM010000528.1:0-3846 GCA_034005055.1 Desulforhabdus sp.
AGGGTTTAAGACTTTTTTCGAACACGGATAAAAAAAGGATAACGGCGGATGACCGTAATCCTGAATTCACTCCAGAGCACGACAGCATGGTTGCCCTACCCCTGATTTTCTCCTATAGTCTGCATATCAACCCACGATGTAAAGGATACCTGATGCAGCGGGAACAAGCCTTGGAACTTTTATCGAGCCACATGGAAGAAATACGGCGAAGGTTCAATGTCGAATCACTTGCGCTGTTCGGTTCAACGGCTCGTGGACAAGCCGGCACCGAGAGTGACCTTGACATTCTGGTTTATTATACAAAAACACCGGGTCTTTTCGGCTATCTTGAACTTAAAGAATACCTGGAAAATCTGACCTCCCGCCCCGTTGACTTGGTAACGGTCAATGCACTCAAAAAGCAATTGCGTGAAAAAATTCTTTCGGAGGCCGTGCGTGTCCACTAGAAACTGGATGATGCGCTTCGAAGATATTCTAGAAGCGATTGAGCGCATACACCATTACACGGCTGAACTCAGCTACGATCAATGGCAGGATGACCAAAAAACAAAAGATGCCGTCATTCGCAATATTGAAATTATCGGTGAAGCGGCTAATCACATTCCCACTGAAATTCAAGAACATTTCATCGAGATCCCCTGGAATAAAATGAGAGGAATTCGAAATGTTCTCATCCATGAATATTTCGGTGTCGATGCCGAAGTCCTCTGGAAAACCGTTCAAGACGATCTGCCGGAACTGAAAAATTTACTGTTGAGCGCAATTGAAAAACTACGCTGACTTTTCACCCGTAGGCTGACATAAACGGTATTTTCAGCTTTCGAGGGTTTCATCAGCGTCCATCCGCTGTTATCTGCGTTCAACAACAGAGGCTAAGACCTTTTTCGAACACGGATAAGAGCGGATAAATTCGGATAAGATCAAAAAACGAAAACTTTGGCCCGACTCCCCACTCCCGACTCCCCACTCCAAAGATTGACAATCTCTGTACGCCGCCCTATGCTGGCCGTAAATACTGAGAAAGGGAGACAGCCATGCACATCTCACTGACCCCGGAACTGGAATCCCGCGTCAAGGCCAAGGTGGAAAGCGGCCATATCATCCAACTCCCCGACTGCACTTCGATTAGTTCCAAAGGAATCTTACCTGGATTCTCCAGGCGGTGCGTGACACCGAGGGGTATATAGGTGGACTGGTTTTCAGAAAGAAGAAGGTCTTTATCCCCGCAGGTTATTTTTGCCGTTCCCTTGACGACGATCCAGTGCTCAGCGCGATGGTGATGCATCTGGCTCGACAAAGTGGCGCCGGGATTGACGGTGATGCGCTTAACCTGAAAGCGGGCGGCCTGGTCTATCCCCTCGTAGCTCCCCCAAGGGCGATGGACAACACGGTGCAGCAGAGCTTCATCGCGGCCTTCATTCTTCAGACGCGCAACGACATCCTTGACGTCCTGAACTTTGTCTCGAGCCGCAACCAGAACGGCATCAGAAGTTTCAACAATGATGTGGTCACGCATGCCGACAGCGGCAACGATCCGGCTCTGGGCCCGGACATAGCAGTTGCCACTATCCAAGAGCAACAACATCGCCAGTGACAACATTACCCTTCTCGTCCTTTTCCCCGATCTCCCACAGGGCAGACCACGAGCCAACGTCGCTCCAACCGGCATCGAGAGGCACAACAACGGCATCGGTGGTTTTCTCCATAACCGCATAATCAATGGAGTCCGCGGGACAAGATTCGAAAGCTTCCGCCTCCAAGCGCACAAAGTCGAGATCGTGGCCAGCTTTGTCCAGAGCTTTACGACACGCCGCCAACATCACCGGGGCGAACTTCTCAAGTTCTTTGAGATAAGTCGAGGCGAGAAACATAAACATCCCGCTATTCCAGTAGTAATCGCCGGTGGCGATGTATTTCTGCGCTGTAGCGAGATCGGGTTTTTCGATGAAAGAATCGACACGGAAGGCCTCGAGCATAGAGTTTTGGCCCTTAATCAAAAACTTAATACAAGGTTGGATTAACCACCAGACTCAGATCATGCTCTACCATTTCAACAACCAAATCGCCGAAAACAGTTTGCGGTGACCAATTCAATTCTTTATTGATGCGAGTAATGTCGCCTCGCAGCGTCACTGGCTCGGCTTCACGATAGAAAGCCGGGTCGACCACGACATACTTTCGGTAATCTAGACCGACATGCCCGAAGGCAACCTCGACAAAATCGCGCACAGTATGTACTGCGCCGCTGGCGATGACATAATCTCCAGCGTTTTTTGCCCGGACCATGGCGAGCATCGCATTAACGTAGTCTGGAGCATACCCCCAGTCACGTTGAGCATCGAGATTTCCGAGCCGGACCTCATGATCCATACCGGCATTGATCCGTGCAACTGCCATGGTAATCTTGCGAGTAACAAAATTTGGACCGCGCCTAGGGGATTCATGATTGTAGAGTATCCCGGTGCATGTAAAAAGGCCATGCTCACGCCGGTAGTAGTTCATCAAATGGTAGCCGGCTAGCTTGGAAATGCCGTAGACAGAACGAGGTCGAAAGGGTGAGTCTTCATTCTGAGGCTCATTCGCTGCCAAACCGAACATTTCACTGGTACCGGCAAAAAAAATTCGACACGCTGAGGCATGTTGCTTGATTGCCGCCAGAAGATTATGAGTACCGGTAAGGTTTGAAGTTAATATCAACGATTCCTGTGCAAAAGCATAGCTGACGAAACTGGCTGCCCCGACATGAAAACATTCGTCGGGACAAACAAATGCGACAATTTCAGCAATTCGTTCAGAATCCACAAGGGTGCATGGGTGAAGCGTTATACGATTGGCAACAGCTGTGAGATTAGGCGGAACTATTTCGCTTGACAGGACATGAGGCAAATCGACACCATGGACTTCATAGCCATCACGGACAAGGACTTCAGCCAAGTAAGATCCGTCTTGACCAGCTACACCTGTAATTAACGCTTTTTTTGATCGACTGCCGAGCGACATCAAAACGAAAAACCCGAAAGGTTTCTCCGCATATCAGCCTCGACCATCATACGGCACAACTCTTCCAAAGTAGTAATAGGCCCCCACCCAAGCTCGGCCATGGCTTTAGCGGGATTACCAATGAGGAGGTCTACCTCGGCAGGACGATAATACTTCGAATTAACCTTGACGATGGTCTTACCGCTTGCGAGGTCGATACCATATTCACATTCACCACTACCATGCCAAGATACATCGATATCAACTGCCTTGCAGGCCATAGAAACGAAATCACGCACCGACTCGGTTCGATTTGTCGCCAGAACATAGGTATCAGGACTTTCAACCTGGAGCATACGCCACATCCCCTCTACATACTCCTTAGCGTAACCCCAATCACGTTTTGCATCGAGATTACCGAGTTCAAGCACATCTAGTTTACCAAGTTTAATCTTGGCAACACTATCGGTAATTTTACGTGTAACAAATTCACGTCCACGTAACGGCGATTCGTGATTGAAAAGAATGCCACAGGAACCAAAAATATTGTACGCCTCTCGATAATTGATAGTCATCCAATGGGCGTAGAGCTTGGCCACCCCATAAGGGCTACGCGGATAAAAAGGCGTCGACTCACTCTGCGGGATTTCCTGTACAAGGCCATACAATTCTGAAGTCGATGCTTGATAGAATCGGATAGAAGGATTAACGATCCGAATGGCTTCGAGCAGATGGACTGGACCCAACGCAGTGATGTTCGCGGTGGTCAGAGGTTGCTCAAAGGAGACACCGACAAAACTCTGTGCCCCTAAGTTATAATTCTCATCCGGCTTAATTTTATCGATCAAACGAATGGTAGTCGATTGT
>JAVEVM010000529.1:0-3835 GCA_034005055.1 Desulforhabdus sp.
GGTGGCAAGGATCACGGGGGCACCAGCGACGTAGAGCAGATCCACATCGAGCAGCAGGAGATCCGGACGCGCCGCTAGAAGCTCTCTCAATGTTTGTTCCGCCAGTTGCTCTTTGGCAACGTCAGGATCAAGCTCTTCGGCGACAAAAATTCCGTCCAGACTTTTGGCGATTGCGGCGCTTGTGGATCCGGTGGGAGAGACGTCCTTTGACAAAATACATCGTACAATGAGCTCGACCGGCATGTTCAGACGGCTCCTGATCTGCTCGTCGAATGCTTTGACGCGATCCGGAGAAATCACTTTGGGCGTTCTAACCGTGGCAAGTATCTGCAACTTCCCCTGTTCCTCATGGCAAACGATATCATCGAGGGAGGTGGTCGGCTCTTTCTTCAAAGATTCGGCAAAAACGGCTCGCAAGATTTGCATCCGCTCGCGGTCCTCGATCACAGCAACCAGAGTCTTGGTCAAGACTGCGGCCACAATGATAAAGCCAAATCCAGCAGCCATTAACCGGCGCCACAACTGTTGGCGGCTCAATACGGCTTCCCCTGCAGCCAAGCCCGCCATTATGAAAACCAGTGAAGAAACCAGCAAGATGGCCATAAAATTTGCGAAGAACAGTAAAAACGCCCCGTATGCCGCTTTGAGCGACCCGAAAGCCAAACACAGGCCGCACGTGGAGAGCGGCGGCACAATCGCTGTTGAAATGGCCACACCGGGCAGCGCCGGGCTGATTCTCTCATCGATCACCGCCAAAGTTCCCGCCAGGCCTGCAAATACCGCCACGAGTAAATCCAGCAACGTCGGCTCGGTGCGGGCCAACATTTCGGGAGTCACATCGAGAGAGAGGGGCAATATGCCAAACAGAGCTCCAAAGGTAACAGCCAGAAGAACACCCCCGATTTCAGCTCGAATAGCCCTTCCAAACAGTGACCCATCCCCCCTAATCATCCCTAACGCCAGACCGAAGATGGGAGTCATGAGAGGTGAAACGAGCATTGCACCGATCACCACGGCTGGGCTGTTGGCGACCAGCCCAAGGCTGGCGATGAGTGAGGCAGCCGATATCAAGGCATAATAGCCGGGGGCGGGAGTCGACCCACGGGAAATGTCTCTCACTACTGACTCAGCCCGCTCAGATGATGGTTGGAAATAGTTCGCCAAAGATCGGCAGATTTCCAAAACTATTGAACCCATGCCCTTCTTACCCATGGCCTTTGCCCCTCCGTTGTTATTGAACATTGACCGAGCCGCTGCTTTCCCTTCTCGATGAATCGAAAGGGGATGGTTTGCGAGCTTCAAGCCGCCGCAAATGAGCCTTTCGTGTCTGTTTTAAGGTTGATTTAGCGCAGATATTACCAACGCACCCAAATCGGGTCAATCAACAGAAGCATTCTCTGCTGTCGATTCCCGCGCACTTAAGATTTGCACATCCCAGCAATATGGTTTATTGCAGAATTGATAACTTCGTGACTCTTTTTTATTCTAGTCTTGGTCACTGAAGGAGCGCCAATGAAAACCGAAGTGGAAAGACTCATCACGGTTATCGAAGAAGTTGCCAATGGAGTTTATTCCAATGATATCATGGAATTCACCAAGCCCGGTTATCATCAGATCATGCAGCGTGTAGCGGAGGCAGTGGGAATGATGATGGTGAAGGTTGAAGCTCGCGAACATCGCCTGGAGCAATTGATTGAAGAGCTCAAGAACCTTAATGACCAGCTCAAGAACAATATCTTGAAAACGGTTGTCACCATCGCAAATGCCTTGGGTGCCAGGGATAACTATACCGAAGGGCACGCCGTTCGGGTTGCCGCCTATGCCGTTCGACTGGCCAAGAGGCTGGGACTGCCTGAACGGCAGATCGAACATATCAGAATAGGAGCGGTTCTGCATGATATCGGCAAAATCGGCTTTAGCGATCGGCTTTTCTCTAATCAGGACTTTCGGATTTCTGACGATATGTTGCAAGAAATCCGCAGTCATCCACAATTAGGTATTAACATACTAAAAGACCTTGATTTTCTTGGTCCTGCACTTGAATATGTACACTATCACCATGAGCGCCTGGATGGCTCCGGATATCCTTGTGGCCTGCATGGCAACGAGATTCCTCTCGGCGCCCAGATTGTGAGCATAGCGGATTGTTTTGACGCCATCACAACGGAGCGCTGTTATCGAAAAGGACGAAACTGCTCGGAAGCCTTCTCCATTTTGAGAGACATGAGCGGCACACACATGGCTCCCCAATTGGTGGAGTCTTTCATTGAGGAAGTCGAAGAAAACGGTGTCATCGATGGCTCAAAGGAGATATCAGCAACTACCTCCGATCTTCATACCCTGTTGGCTGAAGGCTAGTTCTCGGACAAGCTCCTAGAGACCATGAACCACTGCTGAAAGCCCCGAGGCCGAACAAGCCATCCGAAAGGAGAGCTTCTAATGCAGGTGACATTCAATAAAGAAGGCAATGCTCTGGTGGTCGCGGTTAAGGGACGACTGGACGCACTCACAGCCCCTGATTTCGAGTCGCAGTGCAGTAGTCACATCGAACAGGGGCATGTTTTGCTGGTTGCAGACTTGACGGAACTGGAATATATCAGTAGTGCAGGATTAAGGAGCATCCTGCAAATCAGCAAGAAATTAAAACAGGAGCATGGACAGATCAACTTCTGTTGTTTGTCCGGCATCATCCAGCACGTTTTCAGCATATCCGGATTCGATTCCATGTTTTCATTTCATGATTCCGTCGCCCAGGCACTTCTCCAATATGAAAGATAGAGTATGGACGCTCTTCGGCTACCTGCAAGAATGGAATACCTGGAGACCTTTCGCTCGTATGTCCTGGAAAAGGCGGAAAAATGGGGAATCGACCAGGAAACGCTGTTCAAAATAGAGCTCGTACTGGAAGAGCTCCTCACGAATGTGATTCGTTACGCCTACGTCGATGGCGGCAGCGGAGACGTTGAGGTGGAGTGCTCCTTCCAGAGAGACAACCGGTTTTATCTCTCCATACAGGATTGGGGGAAACCTTTTGATCCGCTGCAACGTGAAGACCCCGATTTGACCAAAGGCGTGAATGAAAGGGAAATAGGCGGCCTGGGAATCCATCTGGTTCGGCAGATGGCCGATCAAGTGAGCTATAACAGAGAAGAAAACAGCAACAAGGTGCATCTCTGTTTTCAGATCTCAACCGTTTGCACTTGATCTGAAGGCATTAACGAAAGCGCACTTTGAGCATGGAGAAATCATCTTCCAAAGTCTGCCCCCTATTCATTTCTCTGACATGGTCGTATAAGCGGTCGATCTCTGATTCGTCATCCTCCAGATTAACCAGGTATTCTTTGAATTCTTCATAACTCCACATCGCACCATCCGGTTTGCAGACCTCATAGACGCCATCGGAATAGATGTATAGTCGCGACGGCGAGCCCAGCTCCAGAGTGCCGCTTGCATAATCTACCGACGGCATACCGCCGATCATGATATTGGGCGTTCTCAGCTCAGAGACTTCTCCCGATTCCGCGATAACGAGCGCGGGGGGGTGTCCCGCACTGGCATATTTGATCTCGGGTGAGCTTTTATTAAAGACCCCGTACCATATGGTAAAATAGAGCTCGTTTTGATTTTCCATCTGAAAGGCGTCATTCAGAGCGGCCAAGACGCTCTCCGGTTGTTTGAAGTCGGTATCTGGCAGACTCTGGGAGCGCAAAACATTTAGCGCGGAAACCGAAAGCAGCGCAGGACAAACACCATGGTCGCAAACATCCAGCAGGTACATGGCAAAGTGATCTCCATCGATCCAATGATAACCGAAGGAATCACCACCAAGCTCAGC
>JAVEVM010000530.1:0-3835 GCA_034005055.1 Desulforhabdus sp.
ATTGTAAGTTGTGCCCTTCGGAGTCGAATAGCCGTGGAAATCCCTGATGTTCCAATCAAGAGCCCCGACCCAATAAATGTCTTTTTTGATTTCAACAGGTTGCATGCTATCCCTCGCAAGGATTTCAGTTACCAGTTTTCTCCGAGCAGCTCATAGTAGGCCTGAGGATGGGCACATGCCGGACAGGCGTGCGGGGCTACCTCGCCTTCATGCAGGTAGCCGCAGTTTATGCAGCGCCAGACCACTCGGGTGCTACGCCTGAAGACCTGCCCCTTTTCAATGTTGACCGCCATGTCCCGATACCGCTTTTCATGCTGCTTTTCTGCCACGGAAATAGCCGCGAAGACTTCGGCCACAGCGTCAAAACCTTCTTCCCGAGCGACCCGGGCAAACTCGGGGTACATTTGCGTGTGCTCGTAATTCTCCCCCGCAGCTGCAGCCAGAAGGTTTTCAAGCGTGCTGCCGATCACACCCGCAGGAAAACCTGATACCACCTGGACTTCCCCCCCTTGTAGAAAGCTGAAGAAGCGCTTGGCATGCTCTTTCTCCTGGTTGGCAGTTTCTTCGAAAATGGCCGCTATTTGCATGAAGCCGTCTTTTCTCGCCTGACCGGCAAAATAAGTGTACCGATTGCGCGCCTGTGATTCACCTGCAAAAGCCGTAATGAGATTCTTTTCCGTTTGCGTACCAATGATTTGCTTCACGTACATCCTCCAATCTATCACTTGTTCCCTGCATCTTCTCTTGCACCCTTTTGTTTCACAGCCTTACACTCCGGGCAAAGCCCAAGAAATTCCAGTCGTACACCACTTATCTCATAACCGTTCGGGCCGGCTACCAGCCCATCAAAAGATAAAGGAGCCTGCAAAACGACATCTTTGAGTTTACCACAATTGAGGCAACGAACATGGTAATGTTCCGTCAAATTGATGTCGAATCTTCTCTGGCCTCCGGCAAAATCCAGCTTGCGAATCCTGCCGTGGGAGGCCAGAATTTCCAGATTTCGATAGATTGTTCCCAGACTGATCCGGGGCAGGCGTTTCTTTACTCGTTCATAAATTTCGTCTGCAGTCGCATGAGAATGAGCAAGTCTCAATTCCTCCAGAATAACTTTGCGCTGATGTGTCAATCTAAACATTGGGTGAGCTGCCTTTATTCCCCAGATAAGAATGAGAACCATTACTATTTAAAACTTGCCTTTCCGCAAGTCAATACCTCCAAAGACTGCCCAAAGAGCTCTGCAGCATGAGGATCGGAGTGAAAGATTCTGTCGCATAACTGTCGGTGAGGTCGAAGGTCAGAAGACAATCCAGGCAGGGTTTCTATATAATGCGTAATAGGTGTATTATGATCTCATTAATGTTTAACGATTATCCCGTGACGACATGAAGCTGGAGTTGAAAATGGTGACACAAAAAAGCCTCTTCTCCTGGGTGCTGGAACGCTGCCGAGGTCTGCAACTTCTGCTTATTGTGATGATTTTGTTCACTGTTTTCTTTCGTGTCTTTCCATTGGAGATGCAAAAGCGGATCGTAAATGTCGCCATCCGCTCCCGCGACATCAATGCTCTGCTGACCTACTGCGGTCTTTATATAAGCGCTGTAGTGACAGCCGGAATACTAAAATATGTGATTAATGTTGTGCAGGGCTACATCGGGCAAAAGATCCTTTATGAAATGCGCGACCAACTCTACGCGCACATTTTAAGTCTGCCTCTCTCCTTTTTCAGACGGACGTCGCCCGGGCTGGTTATTTCCTCCTTGACTTCGGAACTGAGCGGGCCGGGCGATTTTTTGGGGAGTGCACTGGCAGTACCGATCATAAACCTTCTAACCCTTATTATGTTTGTCGGGTATATGATCTATCTCAATCCGCTCCTCGCCGTGCTGAGCTTTGCCATGTACCCGCTTGAGATTCTGATCATTCCGGTGCTGCAGAAACGCTACAACAAATTGAACCAGGACCGGATCAATGTCACCCGTGGCATGAGCAATGCCATAGGCGAAGCAATCTCCGGAATGCATGAAATCCACGGCAATGCAAGTTATCCCATTGAGAACCGTAAGCTCGACGGATTCGGCTCAAAGCTTTTCGCGCTCCGGCACCGTATGAACAAGAACAAATATATGGTCAAATTTATCAATAACTTCTTCCAAAGCTTGGGACCGTTCATTTTGTTCCTGGTGGGCGGCTACTTAAGCATCAGAGGAAGACTAGACCTCGGAGCTCTGGTTGCTTTTTTGTCGGCTTATGAGAAGCTCTATGACCCCTGGAAAGAATTGATGGACTACTACCAAGACTTCCAGGACAGCAGAGTCCGTTATTATCAAGTGATGAATTACTTCGATTACTCTCCGGAATTCCAATTGAAACCGGATGAGGCTCGCGAGCCTTACCTTTTAAAAGGTAAGATCGAGATCAACGATCTCGATTTTGTTGCAGACGGAAACAATCGGATCCTGGATCGCGTTTCTCTAGGTCTTCAACCGGGCGAACAGCTGGGTGTGGTTGGACTGTCCGGCAGCGGGAAGAGCACTCTGGCCATGGTGATCGGGCAGCTCTACAGCTACACACGCGGACATGTCTTGGTGGACGGCATGGAGCTCAAGACCCTGACGAAGCTGGACGTAAGTCACAACATGGGTTACGTGGCACAACATCCCTTCATTTTTGACGACTCCATCAAGGAAAATATCCTTTATTCCCGAAAGTCTTTGAGTCTGAGCGGTCACGATGAGGGACTCCCAAGTCGCGACGAGATCTTGCGAGTAATCGATGAAGTGGGCCTTACGGAGGATATCCTCAGATTTGGATTGAATTCAGTCTTGGAACGCAAAGTACAGATCGTTCTTGCTCGGAAGATCGTCGGCATACGGGAAGAGTTTTATCGTCGCTGGGGCACTCAACTGGTCGACGACGTCGAATTTTTCGACGTTAAGAGGTTTTTGCATTATACCAACATTGCCGAGAACATCTCTTTTGGCTACCCAAATCGCGCCGACTGCGAACTTGAACAGCTTCCGAGCAACAGGCTGTTTCGCAGGTTCTTGGATGAAGTCGGGCTGACTCTGCCACTGCTGGACCTCGGTCAGCAGTTGGCTAAGGAGACAGTCTCGTTATTGGAGGATATCCAGGACGACCAGTTTTTCTTTGAGATGAGCCCCATTGCGCGCGACGAGCTCGAAGTCTACAGCGCCATTGTGGAACTGCTCAGTAAGGGAGGCGGAGAGCACCTTGGCAGGAATGAGCAGGATGCGATACTCAAGCTGGCGCTTCGCTTCACTTCTTCCAGGCACAAGATGGCCGCTCTCCCCTCCAGCCTGGAAAGGCAGATAATCGAGGCGCGACGCCTCTTTTTTGAAAGATTTGCCGCCGAAGACCCCGGCGCCTTCATTTTCTACCACCCCGATGATTATCTCTACACCCACAGCTTAATGGACAATATCCTGTTTGGGCATTTGAAAGCTGACCGTCCACGGGCAACCGAAGAGATTCAAAACCATGTGGTCAACCTGTTGCACGAGCAACATCTCTTTGCCGAAGTCATGGAAGTCGGCCTCTCTTTTCAAGTCGGAAGCAAAGGGGACAGGCTTTCCGGAGGCCAAAAACAAAAGATCGCCCTCGCCCGCGTCCTGCTTAAACAACCGCGTATTCTGATCCTGGATGAAGCCACTGCCAGCCTGGACAACCGTTCCCAAACGCGGATTCAGGAATTGATCAAGACCGAGCTGAAGGGAAAATCGACATTAATAGCTGTGGTCCATCGGTTGGAGTTAGTCAAAGATTATGATCAGATAATAGTAATGAAGGCGGGTAAGATTGTCGAAATGGGACA
>JAVEVM010000531.1:0-3835 GCA_034005055.1 Desulforhabdus sp.
GCGGTTCTTCTGACATGCTCTATGGCGGCGTAGCCTTTGACCGACTTGTTGAAACGGTGCAGACCATACCGGAGCCGTCCACCATGATGCTCCTCGGGGCCGGGCTTGTCACGCTGGCAGGAGTGATCAGGAGAAGGATGGAACGTCGCTGAGCCTCATTTTTTGTGTTCGAATATCATAGCCCGCAGAAGAGCTGCTGCCTGCGGGCTTTTCTCTTTCCGGTTCGCTCTCGCTATGAAATAGATCCCTTTTTTCCCTTTGTATTTGAGAGATTGCTATGATAAAAATTGCAGGTTGTGGTCAGGCAACGGTCATTGGATAAAAGGGAAAAGAGGCTATGCCGTATATCTTCAATAGATTTTTTCCGATGAGGAGTTTCGTTTTCATCGTCGGGGAGGCATTGCTCATTTTTTTCTCATTGCTGCTGGTGAATTGGCTGTTCAAAGGCGGGGCGATATTTCGCATCGATCTGCCCATGAGCATCCAACAGGCACTGCTGGTGATGTTGGTCTTTCAGACCTTTCTCTATTTTTTCGATCTCTATGATTTTCGTAACAACAGCTCCATGACCGAGACGGCGGTCAAGATCACCCAAGCATTTGGGGCCGGGTGCATCGTTCTGGGTGCGTTTTACTATTTTGCCCCGCAGGTGACGATCTCCAGCAGGATATTCTGGTCGGGATATTTCATCATCTACCTCCTCATTTTGCTCTGGCGTTCCTGCTACAATTATGTTTTCAAGCACCGGTTGTTCGTGCAGTCCATTGTCATTCTCGGCTCCGGCCAGTTGGCTGGCAAGATCACTCGCGAGATCGAAGGGCGTTATGATTCACCGTACCGCATCCTTGCCTTCTTTTCGGTCGATTCCCCGAAATACAATCCACGGGGAATCGATGTGTATCATGATCTGAACATCTTGCCGCACCGTTTTTCAGCACAAGACATCGATCGGATTGTCGTTGCCCTGGAAGACCGTCGGGGCGGGACACCGATCGAGATGCTGCTCAATTACAAGCTACAGGGGGTCACCGTCGAGCAGGGGGTGACGTTTTTCGAGCGGTTGACCGGGAAAATCATGGTGGAAAAGGTTGATCCTTCCTCGATCATTTTCTCCAGCGGCTTTTCCATCGGCAAAATAGAATCCTATTTGAAGCGGGGGGGAGATATGGCTCTGGCACTGCTGATGATTATCGGTGCCGCCCCGATCATGTTGGCGACAGCGGCGGCGATCAAGCTGGAATCGCGTGGGCCGGTTTTTTATCGACAGGAGCGGGTCGGCAGGAGACGGGTGAGCTTTGATATCATCAAGTTTCGCTCCATGGTGCTGGATGCTGAAAAGAATGGGGCCGTCTGGGCTGCCACGGGCGACGACCGGGTTACCAGGGTTGGTCGATTCATCCGCAAGACGAGGATCGACGAATTGCCGCAGCTGTTCAATGTGTTGAAAGGAGATATGAGTCTGGTCGGACCCCGTCCGGAGCGGCCGGTGTTCGTGGAACAGTTGAAAAAGACCATTCCCTACTACGATATCAGGCACGACATACGGCCCGGGGTGACCGGCTGGGCGCAGGTCTCTTATCCGTACGGCGCGTCGGAAGAGGATGCCCTGCGCAAACTGGAATACGACCTCTACTATATGAAGCACATTTCTCTGGCCATGGATGTCCTGGTTATCTTAAAGACGATCAAGACCGTACTCTTCGCCATAGGCGGCCGTTGAGGCGCACGCCATGTCTTCCCAAAGAATCTGAAGCCATGCTCGGAACCATACTATCATGTGCGGCATAGCCGGTTATTTCCAACTGAAAGACCAAATAGGCAAGGATCTACAGCTGCTGCAGCGGATGATCTACCCCTTGGCGCACCGCGGGCCGGATGGGTTCGGTTTTTTCCAGGATGAAATAGCAGGCCTGGCCCACGCCCGGCTCTCCATCATCGACTTGGAGGGTGGGTGGCAGCCGATCGGCAACGAGGACCGGACGTTGTGGATCATATTCAATGGAGAAATCTTCAATTATCCGGAACTGCGCGCCGAACTCGTACAGAGGGGGCATGTCTTCTCCTCCCAGTCGGACACGGAGGTGATCCTCCACCTGTTCGAGGACCAGGGGGCCCGTTGCCTTGAGGCCTTGAACGGCCAGTTCGCCCTGGCCATCTATGATTCGCGCCAGCGCTCACTTTTTTTGGCGCGGGACAGGATGGGGATTCGTCCCCTCTTTTATACGGTCCATGATGGGATCTTCTATTTCGGCTCCGAAATCAAATCGATTTTCAACGCTTCGGCCCAATTGCCGCGGCAGTTCGATGCCCGGGCGCTCGGGGAGATTTTCACCTTCTGGAGCGTGGCTGGCGAGCAGACGGTCTTTGCCGGTATCAGGCAGCTGCTGCCGGGGCACTACCTGGAGGTCGATCTCGGCGGTGTGCAGGGCCCGCAATCATTCTGGTCGCTGCCGTTCTGCCCGGATGAGCCGGGAAGGAAAGATGAGCGGGAGTATGCCGAGCAGTTGCGGGAACTGCTGGTGGACGCTGTTCGGCTAAGGCTGCGGGCCGATGTGCCGGTTGGCGCCTATTTGAGCGGTGGACTCGACTCGTCTTGCATCACCTCACTTATCAGGAACTATACCGTCAACCCGCTGAAGACTTTTTCCGTGACGTTTGCCGACCGGGTCTACGACGAGCAGGCGGAGCAGGATGAAATGGCCGGGTATCTCGGCACTGATCATCGCCGCATCTCCTGCTCCTACGCCGACATCGCCGCGGCCTTTCCGCAGGTGATCTGGCATACCGAAACACCGGTCCTGCGTACCGCGCCAACGCCGCTCTACCTGCTCTCCGGCCTGGTGCGGCGCACCGGCTACAAGGTTGTCTTGACTGGCGAGGGTGCAGATGAGATACTCGGAGGCTACGATCTTTTCAAGGAGGCGAAGATTCGGGCGTTCATCCGTGCCGTCCCCGGTTCCCGTCTGCGCCCGCAGCTGTTGAAGCGTCTCTACCCGTACCTGGCCCTGTCGCCGACGAGATCGTCAGAGTATGCCCGGAGCTTCTTCGATACCGACGAGGACCCGCAAGAGGCGTTCTACGCCCATCGCCCGCGTTGGAAAACAACGGCCGGGACGCAGGTCTTTTTCAGCGAAGGACTGGCCGCGGGTACGGGGGACCCTGAGAAGGGACTCGGATATCTGCTGGACGGGATGGACGGGTTGGATTTTTTCAACCGGGCCCAGTATGTCGAGTGCAAGCTGTTGCTGGCCAATTACCTGCTCTCGTCGCAGGGGGACCGGATGGCCATGGCTCATTCGGTGGAGGGCCGCTACCCGTTTCTTGATCACCGGGTGGTTGAGTTTGCAGGAAGCGTTCCGGCACCTATGAAGATGAAGGTGCTGAACGAAAAATACCTGCTGAAACGGGCGATGCGCGATATTTTGCCGGAACGCATTGCCGCTCGCAAGAAACAGCCGTATATGGCTCCCGACATTCTCAGCTTTTTCGGAGAGAACGAGCCGGAATATCTGAGCTATTATCTCTCTGAGGAGTTGCTGCGCGAGGCCGGGTTGTTCAAGCCGCAGGCGGTGGCGCGGCTGATGGACAAGTGCCGGAAGAAGAGCCGGCAGGGGTTCAAGGAGAACATGGCCTTTGTCGGCATGCTTTCCTGCCAGATACTCTATGAGAAGATGATCAAGAACTTTCAGGTGAGCGTCCCGGATCGCCTGGAACAGGTGAAAGTGGTTTCGGGGCATTAACCAGAAAGGATGTGTCGATGAACGATACGGTAACACAGATACGGGCCTTTATTTTTGAGAGTTTCTTGTTCGATGCGGATGATGATGCCCTGAAG
>JAVEVM010000532.1:0-3826 GCA_034005055.1 Desulforhabdus sp.
AGAGCCATAGCTTACAAAATTCGAGTGACCGCGTCCCAGGGAAGGTAATCCGATGGATCGAGCAAAGCGCAAATAAAAGCCCAACTCGCTTTCCCTCTGTGAGGCTTTCTCTTCAAGCCATGCGTCCAGGTCTGAAGCGCTCTTTACTTCCGACCATCTGTCAAGATCGCAGCCGAGGACTCTGGCTTCATACCATTTTCGGAATCGGGAGAGGAGAAGCCTGCACTGCATGAGGTCGGATTTGCCTGGCACCGATGTGATCCCACCCGGCACCATATAGGAGGAGTGCGGCCATTGTCCGCCAATAAGAGCGACGATTTCCAGCACTTTCCTGGTTTCCTGGATGGTCTCTAAGGCTGCCTTTCCTCTCAGTGGCTCATACCGGTTCACCGCTTCCTGAAAGAGTGGATGATTACTGTAGATGGGATTGGCAAAATCCGGACAGAACATCAGGAACGTGTGCCTCATGTCGCTCTGCAACTGTTCGGTCATGAGCAGGACATTGCGCAGTAGCACCGCACTCGGTGCCGGTTCGACTTGCGCGATCATTTCCAGGGCTTGGCATGCAGCGGCCAACTGGGCGGTGGAGCAGATGCCGCAGATGCGGGGGGTTATAACCAGAGCATCAAGTGCCGCCCTTCCGATCAGGATTCGCTCGAAGCCACGGTACATGATGCCGGAGCTCCACGCGTCCGTTACCACGCCGTCTTCTATCCCCACGCGCACCTCCAGGTCGCCTTCTACCCGGTTCAGTGCGATGTTCATCATTTCCGTGTGGGCCATCGGTTCCTCTCTAAACCCAGGTTTTTCTGGTTTTCAATCGTTGTGGAGCTGCGGCGGCCGCCATTCCCTTATAGGCGAGATAATGCGCTCGATCCACACCATCGGGCAGTTCCAATGGGATGCCCTCGATATTTCTAGTCCGGAAAAAAGGATACGCCTGGGGAAAATCGGGACGTGTGCAGCCAAAGCAGGGGACGCCGACCCGCGTCTTGGAGCTGCGGCCGTTCCACAATAGCTTATTGCACGGACCGTATACCAGCGGCCCATGGCAGCCAAGGTGGAAAAAGAGGCATCCTCTTTCGCCGAAATTGTGCTCTTCCACCCTGTATTCGTGATACTCGTTTCTGGTGCAGCCCTGATGGATCGTCATGCCGTAATATTCCAGCGGCATGTTGTGAGCGTTCAAAGGGATTTCCATACCGGATATGATCGCTGCGAGGACCCCTTTGACCGCTTCACAGTGACATGGACAGCCCGGCAAGTTGATTACCGGCAAACCGCTCTTCGTTTTGAACGCTTCACTGAGAAAACCACCTTTTTGACTCTTGTGAAATTGGAGCCCCATTGCTTCCACTTCGCCGTCGGCTCCAATGCCTCCAAAGCTGGCACAGGTTCCAACGGCCAGTACCGTATCGGCTCGGCTCACCAGATTGCCGAGAAGATCTTTCTTGGGAAGCCCGAACAGAGTGTCATACATTCCGGTGCCGCCTGGTCCCCGAATAAGAGATCCTTCAACGCATAGAAAGTCCAATTTGCGATCGCCGGAGCAGAGTTGTGAAAGCAGAAGCTGGTAGTCCGCCAAACTTCGATTGGAAAAGGACGGGTGCCACAGCAGCTCGACCTCGAATATCTCCAAAAACTCCGGCAGATCGGGGGATTCGGAATTGAGCATCGACATGCTGTCGCCCCCGCAGCCGCCGCATTGCAGCCAAAAAAGAGTTTTGGCCATATTGTTCTCCTGTTCCGTCACCGCCAATGGATTGACGGGTAACCGTTTCCACGAATATGCGTCTGGATCGATACCGAATGAACCGGACAGGTTCCCTCAAGCCTTCCAAAGTGACAGGCATGCAAAAAAAAAGCCTTCAAAGTCTTCTTGCGACTGCAATTGTTCACAGTCAACCGAAAAAGGTTCTTCTCTTAAATCTAGAGAGCCTCAAGTATAGCACTTAGCTCGCTTTTTGGAAGTCTAACGGCGAAGTATATCGCCAGCCTATCTCCGGCTTTCCTTGACATTTCCCTCGCTATAATTAACATGTGCTCAGTTTTCTCGGCAGCATTGGGTTTTATTTGCAGGGTTTTAAAGGTTGTCTGGTTTCTTCTGCACGGCATTGTGATATCTTCTTCATCCTGGAATGCTGTGTTGCTGGATTTAAGTGCAGGAGCGTCAATATCCTTGCGCTTTCAAAGTGAGTTGGGGCGGATGCCGATTGGTAAAAGGGAGTTTTTCTCGCCTTACCACGGCAGAGATGATCTCGAGCAGAAGCAGGTAGAGCATGCCGACTTTTTCTTACTCTTCACCCCACATGTTCTCTCCCTGGGAGCCTGGACTGTTCAGCCTGGCACTGTTCACGCTGGTGGTTCTCGCAATGATGGGAATCATTTTATTCCTGACGAGCTGGCTGGGAACGGGGAGCAAAACTGCAGAGAAATTAAGATCCTATGAAAGCGGAGTCGTACCGACCGGGTCGGCGCATTTTCGCTATCCGGTTCCCTTCTATCTGGTGGCCACCTTTTTTCTGATCTTCGATGTGGAGGCCGCCTTCATTTTATCCTGGGCGGTAGCCTTCGAAGAGTTGGGATGGCAGGGTTGGCTGCGAATTTCCTTTTTTATCATCGTCTTGCTGATCAGCTTATTCTACATCTGGGTTAAGGGGGGACTTGAGTGGGGACCGGCGACGCGCAGCAAGTGAAGTCCATCGAAGGTCTAGCTCTTTCCATGACCGACACCATCATCAACTGGTCGCGCAAAAACAGCGTGTGGCCTTTCTTTTTTGGCTTATCATGTTGTTTCATTGAGATGTCTGCCGCTTTTACTTCGCGCTACGATATCGCCAGGTTCGGTTCCGAGGTTTTTCGTGGCTCGCCCCGTCAGGCAGATTTACTGATTACCTCCGGTACCATCTTCAAAAAAATGACACCACCTCTGCTAAGGCTCTATGAACAGATGGCGGAGCCCAGGTGGGTGGTTTCGATGGGATCTTGCTCCAACTGTGGCGGGATGTATGACGTCTATAGTGTGGTTCAAGGAGTGGATCAGATCCTGCCGGTAGACGTATATATTCCCGGCTGCCCGCCGCGGCCGGAAGCGCTTTTGCAGGGGCTGGTGCTGCTGCAGCAAAAGATTGCGGAAGAAAGGCCGGCGCGTGTGGTTTTTCATCTGGGAGGAGGCAGTCAAGGGACGACCACACCGATTCTGCTGCCGGGCGAGTCAAAGTCGCGGGACACTCGCGGCCCCGGCTACGGCGGCACGATTTTCCGGGGTACATCGGTTATTCCCCCCTTCTTCCGGGGAAGCCGCTCCGATGTCATGTGGACACCTCCTGCTCACCGCATCGAGCTGACTGAAGCGGATCGATCGCTGGCTGAAGAGCTCGGTGCTCGTTTTGGCGAGGCAATCAGACAGATCCCCCACACTTCGGATATGCCTACCTTTCAAGTTGATGACAGGCGGCTTAAAGACGTGCTGTTCTTCCTGAAGAATCAATCCAAACCGAAGTTTCTCCGGCTGGAAGATGTCACAGCCATCGACGAATCCGTACGTCGCGATCGGCGGCCGGATCGCGATTTGCCGAACAGCGGAGCAGTTGCCGGTCCCGATGGACAGAAAATTGACGTTGGCGACCCCCACGCGCCCCCGGATTTCACCCTTGTCTACCATCTCCTCTCTTTCGATAATGCCAGCCGCATCAGGCTCAAGGTACCTCTGACCGGTGCACGGCCGCACGCCCCCAGTGTCACCGGCATATGGCCGTCGGCGAACTGGTATGAACGTGAAGTCTATGACATGTTCGGCATTCGCTTTGAGGGACATCCCAGTTTG
>JAVEVM010000533.1:0-3825 GCA_034005055.1 Desulforhabdus sp.
TGGGGTGATGAAAATAGACTGCATATAGCCCAGTCGAATTGATCCGGTTATTGTTCCGCGAAAACGTCGCACTTCTTTACCCCGAAGGGGTTGAATATACCAGCCCAGGGTCAGCGAAGCGCCTGCTTTAGATAGCCGCCAATTCAAGCATCCGGGCGTTCCGTTGACGGTTTATCCCCTGTGCCTGGCAGTTCGGCCTTCGCACCGCCCCTTGATTCACCTTCGATGAGCGCCTCCACATCAGGATAAGGATAGATCGTCAGCGCATTGTTTTGGGGTAAGCCGCCCGTGTCGGCAGAGGGCCCATAGACGCTGTAGACTTCTCTGCCCAACAATCTCAGCAAAACCGTCTGTTCTGCTCGGTGATGAGCTGTGTGGGTGATCCTGCGCAACATGATCCAGGTCCTCTTGCGCCTGACATCAAAGAACGAAACCTCCTGTTCCCACCACTCTTTGTCTTTTCTTTTCAAAACCGCCAGTCTCTTGCCCGAATCCTCAGCATACCGCTTAATAAATTCAAGCCGTGTTTCTTGCTCGGGCAAAGGAGGAGCACCCACGTCAATCTCAAACATCGTGCGGAACCATTTATCTTCGCTGACGCACTGATGAACCATATGCTCGAGAGGGCTCCGGTCCTTTTTCTCCAGCGGGAACGGACGCTGCAACAGGTCTTGATCCATGAACATGCTCCAGACGCTGAGAACCTTAAGCCGCTCCGTCTCATATGTTTCTAAAAGAAAACTGTATTCCATAATCTTTCTCCTCAAGAGCTTTTTCTTGGCAGCCTAATCCTCCAGGAGCTTCTGTTTTGCCTTACGGCTTAGAGGGTAGACGAAAATGTCTTTCACGGCAGCGCCGACGCGCTCATGACGTTTATCCATGCGTCCCCGTCCGGTGGTTTTGCCGAGATAGATCCAGTTGGCGGCCCGATAACATGTCCCCGAAAACCGGGAAGAATCGACCAGGGTTTCCATGAGTACCGGTCGAATGGCGTAGCGGGGCTCCCAGTCGTCGGCAATGCGTCGAGCCAATCGGGCAAGTGCGGCACTGGCTAAATAGGGAATCTTCACCCAGGGCAGAATCAGGAAACGACTGTTCTGTACGATATATTGCAGCTTTCGTTTCCGCTGAGCATGATTCCAGCCAATCCATGCATCCCGCGGCGCCATCATCCAGGCAGGGCTTGAGACCTGCAAGCAACCGACGCGTTGCCGACGAGGGTTGGTGGTCAGGACAAAATAGCGCACATGGGCGCCAAAGGGAACCTTGCAGCCAAGGTAATGATGCCTCCGCACCCATTCGCGCCACTGGCGATTGTCCTCACTGTTGCTCACAAGCTCCAGTTCAACGGGGCCCAGGTCGCTCAGCTTGCCTGCAACCACCTCGGGCAGCGGTGCCTTTTCACTTTGTGTAAGCACCGGCGCTTTTCGACGTTTGCCCGCATGGCCTGCGAGGGCCGGCAATTGAAGAAGGCCTGTGGCTTCGAGCTCCTCCAGAAAAGAACGGCACTCATGACCCTTGAGATGACCGTTCGGGCGTCGCCAATCCAACAGTTCACAGACCGTATATGCAAGCTCGGTGCGGCTCAAGTTGGCGCAGTCGGCAATGGTCCCCCTAATCAACTCCAGATCTTCTTCACTGACCGAAATGCCGCAAAAGTTCAAATTCCTCTTCTTGGACCTCAAACGTTACCCCCCGCGCGATTATGCCTCTGTTGTTCAGGAAAAGCGAGTCGCTCTCGGGTGCTATTTCGCCAGCTCATGCTTTAGCGCCATCGCGAGCTTCAGCATGGTGAATGGTTTTTTGATATATTGCCCGGCGCCGAGCTTCTGGGTAGCTTTCACATCGTCGGTTAAAGAATAGCCGCTGGCAATTATGGCCTTTTGACTCGGACAAATGCGGCACACCCTTTCATAGGTTTCGCGGCCGCTTATGCCGGGCTCCATAATCATATCGAGAATGAGTATGTCGACCGGATTTGTTTTCACATACTCAGCAGCTTCTTCGCCGCTGGAAACGGCGTCGGCCTTGTAACCAAGCCTGTTAAGAATGGCACAGGTGATTTTTCTCTGATCTTCCTGATCATCGACTACAAGTACTTTCTGTCCGCTTCCTCGATACTCCTCAATCGGAATGTACTGCTGTTTTTCGACCAGCGGATCTCTGCAAATCGGGAAAAACAACGAAAAGGTGGATCCGCGCTCACTGGTATTCACGTCCACATAACCCTGATGATCTTGCACCGTGTTCCATACGATCGTCAGTCCCAGTCCGGTACCGCTTCGTCCAAGCATCTTGCGTGAATAGAACGGCTCGAAAATTCGTTCCAAGTCTTGCGCTGAAATGCCTTCCCCGTTGTCGGAAACATGGATGGTAGCATATTCGCCCACTTGAATATCTTCATAACTCTTGAGTGGATGATCGATATAGCGGTTTTCGGTTGCAATGGTGATCACTCCGTCGGACTTTTTCCGCACAGCATCCACAGCATTGGAGACAAGGTTCATGAGCACTTTCTTGATGTGAACTATCGATACTTTTATATTGATCAACTCGGGATCTAAATTGGTGATAACCGAAAGGTCGCTGCCGGTACGAGTGAGCTCCTGATATTCAGGAGAGAGTAAAAATTCCCGTACAATCTCATTCAGATTTGCAGGTTCCCTGACTGTGGCAACGCCTCGCGTCATAGTGAGCAGATCGTCCAAGATAGCGGCAGCACGGAGCCCTGCCTCTTGAATGGTTTGAATGGCGCTTCGGCTTTCATGGGACAAATCATCTTGCATCAGCAAAAATTCCGGATAGCTCACAATTCCAGAGAGGATGTTGTTCAGATCGTGAGCTACTCCACCAGCAAGAAGTCCGATCGCTTCCATCTTGCGCGATCGAGCGAGCTTTTTTTCGCTGTCTGCGAGCTTTTTGTTGAGGGCTGCAATTTTGGCTTCGGCTTCAAGCTTTTCCTTGAGATTGGCAATTTTGGCTTCCGATTCCAGCTTTTGCAGCGCCTGCGTGGCAAGCACGGAAAATCGTCTTGCAAGCATAATGTGATCTTTGGAAAAATGAGCACGCTCCGGATGGATGCACACAAACATCGCTTTTTGCTCTTTGGTGTGAATGGCAAAATGGAGCGCCGAACGGGCAACTTCCAGAATGGCGGGAGGTTGCACGCGCCACTCCTCTACCAGTTGTGTGTCGAATATCGCCGCGGGACTGCCGGCAATCACCCGAGCAAACATAGAACGGGGTTGCCAGATAGTATGGGTGAATAGAGGATCTGAACTGGCGATCGGGGTAAGAATTCCATCTTCTCCCTGAATGATCACAAACGCCGCCTTGAAATCGAGCGGAGCACGCATGATCTCAAACAACTTCGTGAATAATTCATGCGAATCGGTTGTCAGCACAAGCGCACGCAGCCCCGCCAAAAGGGCCTCAGCCATTTGTCGCTGATGTCCCTCCCGCTTTCGGGCGTCCTCAAGATTGAGCAATGCTTCACGCAGCTCTTCGGAAGTGGACATTTACTTCTCCACATTCATCGGTCCGAAGACAAGTGTGGCGACCATTAAATTTCCATGCCTGTTTTCACCACCGACGAAACATCCTTGCTCGCCAAGAGTAAAGGCACCAAGAAAGGGCACGTTTCCCAGAGAAGAGCCCAGATTCGCTGTAACCTCACCCATGCGGTCCTGAATAGCCAACATACATCCGGCACAGAATAGCACCAGTGCTCCCTGCGTCTCATTCTTGCTGAAGGGAGCAGCTTCGAGAGCGGCTTGAGCCACTCTACCGGCACGTCTGGCCAGACTGTCGCGCGAGCCGGTCATC
>JAVEVM010000534.1:0-3825 GCA_034005055.1 Desulforhabdus sp.
TTGATTCATGGTAGGTTCCTTTCATCTGCTCGTTAGTTAAAAAGAAACATGGCAAATATGAGGCTCTGTGTCAATATAATTGAATAACTCAATACCAATGATTTATCATTGACATCCCCGATATCACCTGTTAGTACTCCAAATTAAGACACGTTGCTATATGTTCATATCTGCCGACACGTACCCGTCACAAAGAGCGAGCTATGCCATATTTATCTTTTCCATTATCACTTTCGCGAACATCATTGTTCCGGATTATATCCATGCACCTGCGATTTGTATAAATAAATGCATAAAGGAGCAGCTATGTTTGACTATCTACTGAGCGAAGAGCAGTTGAAAATTCGTGAAGAAGCCAGGGAACTGGTGGCGTGGGTGCCCCGCCAGATGATTCTTGATATGGATAAAGATATTATTAAATTTCCAAAAGAATTTCTTCGCGAGGCAGGCAGGCGCAATCTCCTGGGTTGCCGCTACCCAAAAAAATGGGGCGGCCGGGATATGGACTGGGTAACCGCCTGTATGCTCATGGAAGAAATAGGAATGCTGGGATACGAATTTGCCTGCGTCTTCGGCGTGGGCGCTGAACTGGTCTGCGACGCCATCATCCATCACGGAACAGATGATTTGAAAGAACGTTATGTAAAACCGCTTCTCAGTGGCGATATTTTCGCCGCCGAGTGCCTTACCGAACCCAGAGGCGGTTCTGACTTCTTCGGTGCGGTCACCAGAGCCGAAGACAAGGGGGATTATTTCCTTTTGAATGGTCAGAAGCGGTTTATAGTCGGGGGAGAGGGTGCTGACTTCTTCCTTGTTTATGCCCGCACTAATTTTGATTCCAAGGCAAAATCACAGGAATCGCTTACTGCATTTATCGTTGACCGGGGATCCGGCGTAGAAACGAAATACCTTTACGGCCTCATGGGATGCCGCGGCGGCGGCACGGCCCGGGTAATATTCAACGATGTAAAGGTCCCCAAGAAAAACGTTGTGGGCACAATTAACGGCGCTTATGCTGTGTTCAATACGATGATGATTCCGGAGCGCCTCGGCACCGCATCCATGACCATCGGCGCGGCCCAGCCCGCTGTAGATATCGCCACACACTACTCGTCCCGAAGAAAGGCCTTCGGTCAGGTAATTAACCGGTTCGAAGGAGTGAGTTTTCAAATTGCCGAAGCGGTGATGCTCCTCGATGCGGCCCGGTCGCTCGCCTACACCACGGCTAAAGCCGTCGATGCCGGTGTTGATATGAATCATATCCGTCGCATGGTTTCTGAATCGAAAAAGTTCATCACCGAATCCTGCCAGAAGGCAGTGCAGAATGCCATGCAGGTAATGGGTGGAATCGGCTACACGACCATATTTCCAGTTGAACGCATTCACAGGGATATAAGGCTGGCTTCAATATGGACTGGGACCAGCGAGGTTATGTCCATGATCACCGCTCATGAATGGTACCGGGAATACTTTGAAACAAAAAAGAATCGTCTGGCACGCAACTTCGAGTATGATGCTGAAGAAGCAGACGCGGCGGACGAAAAGATATACGAATAAGAAAACAGGCAAGAGATTACAGATAGAATCAGCCGCCCATTTTTTTGCATAAATTATCAATACACCTGGGCTTCTTTATATCCCCTCTTTCTGAGTTCTTCCTGGCTTTCTATATCTCTTATGATAATTCTTTCGAATTTGGACAGCCATATTCTCTGCGTGTTCGGGTCCCCGCCAGCCATTACTCCGCTGTAGTTGTTGAACATTTACATCCCGGATGCCTGTACCAGAAACAGCCGTGCACGAAAATAAGAAGCCATATCGCGGAAGCACAGTATCGGGATTGCCCGGCAAATCCTTCCGGTGCAATCGAAATCGGTAGGCTGGTGTATGCATCAACCAGAGTTATCTTGCGTGCGGGCGGCTTCTCGTTTATTATTGAGAATCAGCATATTCAAATGCGGTATTTCTCAGCCCAAAAAAGGAGATCGTCCCTATGGCAACATTCGAAGACATAATTCGAACCCGAAGATCTATCAGGGATTTTATCGATCGCGAGGTCCCGCCTGAGCTTGTAAGGGAAGTAATCGAGGAGAGCTCATTCGCCCCCAGTGCCCGCAACAATCAACCCTGGCATTTCATTATAATTACAAGCAAGCCGGTCATCCGGGAACTCTCCAGCGAATGCAAGGCCAACCTCCTCGGCCAGATCGGAAAAAACCCGGAACTGCCAATTGCCGACTACAAGACTGCCCTCGAAAACACCGATTTCAACATCTTTTATAACGCCCCCTGCCTGATCTATATTGTGGGACCCCGAACGATTGCCTCGCTCGATGTCGATTGCACGCTGGCGGCGTCATATATTATGTTTTCCGCAGCAAAAAGAGGCCTCGGATCGTGCTGGATCGGTCTCGGCGCCCATGTTGAACGTCAGGAAGTCAGAAACAAGATCGGCCTTCCCCGCGACCACAGGATCGTGGCGCCTATAATCCTCGGCTATCCCAGGGCAATACCGGAAGCGCTTCCCAGGGAAAAACCGAAGATCCTGAAAATCGTTTCCTGAAGTAAAGTGGAATCTATTCTCTTATGTTTGCTGTACACCGGTGCAGGTCCGCATCAACAACACCTGTTCCTATTTCCCCGTTCAGACACTTCTACTCTTTTCTCCTCAGTTCCCTTTCCATCTCTTTGATTTCTGTCAGACTCTGTCTTAGTTCGCTCCAGCCATACCAGAACGCGTAATCCGGATTATTATGAAAGGCGCCCTGGAACGCTCGCATGCGGTGTTCCAGAAACATATGAAACAGCTTTAATTCTATTGATGTAGCTGCCTCATGAAGGGCCAGTAGATCGGGAAAGGGTCTGACATAGCGCTCCGGTTTTTTCAGAATGCCCTCGGCATAAAGTCCGGCGACAATATCGACGGCCTCGGCAAGAATCATATCGGCCTCTCGTATCATCCGATCGCCCTTTTCAAGTTCTCCTTTGGCTAAATTGACAGAGTGGCACTTATTGCAGGTGCCGATCATTTTTTCCCGCTCCTTTTGCCATGCCTCTGGGGTAAGTCTGGCCATATCAAGTTCTTTCACAGCTTCGAAGCGTTCTGTCGGACTGCCTTTAAGATCAAGAATTCCCATGGCCTGAAAAATCTTTTTTCGTGCAGCGGCCCAGGCTTCTTCTTCAGGAAGCGGGAATCGAATCGCCCAAAACCCCCAGGCGGTCCTCACTTCGTGATTGCCTCCCTGCATATGACAGGTCTGGCAGACAGGAGCGGCTGCATCTTTCGGCAGGACATCCTCCTGTTTCAGTAAAAACCTGACCCCGTGTTTCGACGATGAGTACATCTCCCATTGCGGATGATCAAACCCCATATGACACGTTTGGCAGGCCCGGGGATGAGCAGCCTCGGCTTTTTTGAAAGTATGCCTCGTATGGCAGGAATCGCATGATGCGATACCGAAGCCGGACGCGTCTTCTCTGAGAGTATCTATTTCTTCGATGGCTTTGATCCCGATCTTGTGGCATCCTCCGCATCCCTTCATCCCTTCCATAAGCAGCATGGGCTGCCAGTGAGCTGAGGGCACAGCCTTCATCGCCTTCCACGCCTTCGCATGCTTTCCCGCCTTGAACTGGTTCCACTGGGGTTCGTGGCACATTCCGCACTTTTCCGGTTCAACCGGTTTGGTGAGTTCCACGTCCTCCTCCGACATATGAAAAACACCGTGACAGACGGAACAGGAGACCAAATTTTTGCTGTGCATGCTGAGCTGCCAGTCCGATACTATCCCAGGGGTTACGTCAAGATGGCAGCTGACACACTCTCTT
>JAVEVM010000535.1:0-3816 GCA_034005055.1 Desulforhabdus sp.
TCAAAGTCGAGAAGATCAACGGCATAGTAAAAGGCGTGTACTCTTTTAACACCAGTTTGGTCGTCCCAGTACCCGAAAGCATCGCCGTCCTGGTGAATTCGCGCTCACGCAAGCTCAAGACCATCGAGCGGATCAAGCGGGCGTCCCATGCCCAGCCGAAGACCGACAGCATCAGCCCCAGCGTCACCAGATTCATGTGTTCCCGCACCAGCATGGCCAGCATGACCATGATCAGGAAGAGCGGAATAACCAGCAGACTGTCGCTGATAAACATCAGTACCCGGTCAGTCATACCGCCCCTATAACCGGCAATCATGCCCACCATGACTGCGATCATTCTTGAAACCGACGCAGAAATGAGCGAGATGATCAGGGAATTACGGACGGCAAAAGTGGCCTGCCAGAAGACATCTTGCCCGTTCGAATCGGTGCCAAGGATATGCTCCGACGACGGTTTCATGTCTCTGGGGACAACGTGCCATAACGTCGGGTCATACGGGGAGAAAAAGGACAGAACAGCCAGAAGCAGGATGATCGCCAGCACAAAGAAGGCGAAACTGAATCGATAATCTTGGAATAAATCTCTGAGGGTTCTCACGGGGCCGGCTTCCTTATGTGTATCTCACTCGTGGGTCAAGCAAGGGATATGTCAGGTCGACAATCAGCATTGCCGTTGTGATAGCAAAGATAGAGAGAATGATAATGCCCATGATCAGGTTGTAATCGCCATTGATGATGGCTCTATAAAGCAACCCGCCCAGGCCGGGATAACCAAAGACAATCTCAGTAATCAGTGCCCCGCTGAAAACTTGCCCAAACGAAAGCGCTAGGCCGGTGATTTGCGGCAGTAAGGCGTTACGAATGACGTACTTGCCCACGATGCGATCATCTGTAACACCGCCCAACTTGGCATACTGGACGAAATCTTCCGCATTGATATTCTGCACCAGCAGTTTCATGGTCTGAAAATTGACTGCCATTCCCAGCACACTGAGCGAAAGGCCGGGCAAGAATGAATGCCAGAGGACATCTTTCACATATTCCCAGGAAAAAGTAGGTAAAGCGCCTAAGGATGCCCCACCCGTTACCGGGAACCAACGCCAGACATAAGCAAAAAGCAGGAGCAGTGTAAAAGCAAAAATGTAGTAAGGCAGCGGGCGGATCACCATAGCGACAGCGTCTAGCAAACGCGACCAACCCTTACGCGTATAGTAGCCTGCCAACCCGCCAATGATGTTTCCGAGTACCCACGAGATGATGGTGGTGGTCAGCAAGAGTCCCATTGTCCAGGGCAGGGCATTGACCACGAGTTCGTTAACAGGCGTGGGAAATTGGAAGAACGAAACGCCGAGATCGCCGCGAAACAACTTGCCCCAAAAGGATATGTACTGATCCTGCCAGGAGCCTTCCAGGCCATACATTACAGTCAGGTCATGGATGATGCCATCCATCGCACCTGGCTCCAACGTGGAGCCACGTCCCCGCATCTCACCGATCATCCGCATGACCGGATCATTCGGGGTGATTCTGGGAATGAAGAAAACGACGGTGATGCCAACCCAGATGACTAACACATACTGAATCAGGCGGGGGATGAGATATCGTTTTACAAATGCCATGGTTTTGCCCTCATACATCTATCCCCTTATAAGGAGAAACCCCTGGTAGGGTGAAAAATAGCCTTCCCTGGACGGGTTTCCCCGCCCAGGGAGTATTGCAACTTGAGCGAAGTAGACGCCGAAACGTCTTATTCGCTGGTGGATTTCAGGAACGGCATCATGTGCTTGAAGTTCCCCCAGTGGGGATAAGGCGCGGTATAGGGGTTCTCGCTGCCAGGCCAGTTGGTCCAATAGGTTTCGTCCCAGCCGACAAAGCCGGTGTAACCGTAGGTCGGGGTGCCGGGCATCTGCGTGACGGCTTCCTTGAGACCCTCGATGCCGATGGCAATTACTGCTTCGGTATCGAAGGGATCGGTCTCGCGCAGCCGCTTGATGATGTCGTCCATCGTTGGGGTCGACCAGCGCGAGTATTGGGCCTGAGTGCGCTCGCCCACGGGCCGGATATATTCAGAGTTCCACCGGTCGAGCACGCGATACAGGTCGGGGCCTGCACCCCAGGGCTCCTGGGCCGGCCAGGCACCGCTCACGTCGAAGTCGCCGACGGCTCCCAGGTCCTGATACGCTTCCGACAGATACATCTCGGCATTGATACCGAACTTCTTCCACTGCTGCACAGCGGCAGCGCCGTTGCGCGCGTCGTGGTTGGCAAGCACGGTGTTCGACAGAAACATAATCTTCCATTCGGAGCCATCGGGCAGCAGCCACTGGCCATCCGAATTCCGGGAGAAACCATTCCTCAGCAGCAGCTTCTCGGAGATTTCGGGGGCATACTTGTACCACCCAAGCCCGAACGCCTGCTCCAGAAACTCCGGATCGTCGGGGAAGATGTACCCGCGGCTCCGGGCGTACTCGGCGACACGCTGCGGGGCAGTGGGATCATACGGCGCAAAGGTTTCGCCGTCGCCCACGTCGATGGTGAAGGCCTTCAGCCAGTCTTGCATTGGCCGGATGTAGGCCTCCGGATATGGGCCAAGGTGCGGAACGTGCACTGGACTCAAAGTACCCGAGGAATCGACAGCGATGCTCGTGTACTCGACAATGTCGATCGCCAGGGTGAGTGCCCAGCGAACATCGACATTATCATAGGGCGGGCGGGCGTAGTTATAGAGGATGCCCGTGATACAGGGGTCGTTGTTGACCACGAAGGGGAAGGTCGGCTGGTAGGCGCGAGAGCTGTCCGACTGGGCCAACAGGGCCTTGAGGCCGTCGGCTGAGAGTTCCGCCACATCCAGTTGGTGTGTCAGCTGAGCCAGGATTTGCGCGCCCTCGTCGGCAAAGTATTGGAGGATGATGTATTGGGGCTGTGGCTCGCCAAACAGAATGCCGGTCGGGCTTTTGTCCCAGTCTTCACGTTTTTCCCAGGCGGTCCAGCTTCCCTGCGGATCAAAGCTGTGCAGCTTGTACGGGCCGCAGCCTACGAACGGATTGAAGGTGAACTGTACCGGGTCCTCTTCCTTCTCGAAGATGTGCTTGGGCATGATCCAGATGCAGCCCCAGCGGTCGAGGAAGTTGGTGTGGAAGCGCGAGTTGGCCTGCTTCAGATCAAACCTGACGGTGTAGTCATCGACCGCCGTCACCGTCTCGACGTTATCGACAAGCTGGTTATGGTTGTTCAACCCCTCAAACGCCATCGTGGTTTCAATCGTATAGACCACGTCAGCAGCCGTAAAAGGCTCGCCATCTGCCCAGGCAACGCCCTGGCGCAGCGTGACCGTAAGACTGGTGAAATCCGGGCTGTATACGGGGTCGCCGTCGGCCAGGCCGTCGACGATCTCGCCGGTGGCAAAGTTAACCGACCAGAACGGCTCGTTCGCCAGGTTTTGCATGCCGCGGTCTCGGCTCTTCCAACCAACCCACTCGTTGAAGTTCTCGGGTGAGCCAACACGCCCGGTCAGAATCCTGGCGATCAGAGTCTGTTCGCGCGGGAAAGTTCCGGTCTGAGCGGCAAGCGCTTCACTGGGCCCGGCAAGCCCTTCCGGAACCGGCACCAACCCTGCATCGGTGAGCACGAAAACACCAGCGCTCGCAGATATCAGCTTCAGAAAATTGCGCCGAGTGATGTCCTGTGGCATTTCTTCCTCCAAAATTTCCTAACGCAGACGAAAAGGATCAGTTAATCAGCTTCAGGGCAAAAAGCACGTTGAGTTGTTCGCAATAGGCTGCCTCCTGCTCTTTTCAACGTTCTTCCCGTACTTAT
>JAVEVM010000536.1:0-3794 GCA_034005055.1 Desulforhabdus sp.
GGATGTTTGGTCGTGCCTCACCTGCGGGCTATGTTACGACCGGTGTCCTTCCGCTGTCGACTTTCCCGAATTCATCCGCGATATGCGTCACATTCAAAGAAAAGCGGGAAAAGTGGGGCATGAAGCACACGAAGGTTTTTTTCAATCCCTCATGCGGACCATGACTTCTCCAGATCTAAAACCCAGACATTGGCAATGGATTCCTCAAGAGATTCAAATCGACCCGGCAAGCAAGATTCTCTTTTTTGGCGGCTGCGCTCCATACTTCGACACCTTCTTCAAACATCATCTGGGCGTGCGTACCCGCGATATTTTGGCCGACAGCCTGCGCCTGCTGAACTTTTTTGACATCTTCCCCGCGGTTCTTGCCGATGAGAGGTGCTGTGGACACGACCTTCTCTGGACCGGAGATCGGGAGAATTTCCTCAAGCTTGCCCGGCTGAACGTTGCCGCTATTGAAGATGCGGGTATCGAAGAGGTCGTTACGGCCTGCCCCGAGTGCCACAGGACCTTAAGCAAGGATTATCCCGCCTTCGGGGTGCCGGTTAGATTCAAAGTCACCCACATGTTTGAGCTGGCGGAGCGTGAGATAGACAAGGGTGCGATCGGCTTTGAAAGTCTTAAGCGCAAGCTGACTTTTCAAGATCCCTGCCGGTTGGTCCGCCTGAAGGGCTCCTCACCTGACGGCGCCGATCTGCCGAGAAAGTTGATCAATCGTTTACAGCCTCAGGCGTTTCAAGAGATGCAGGAGCACGGCCTGTCCGCACTTTGCTGCGGAAACTGCGCCTGGACCGGCTGTGACAGTTACACCAAGGCGCTCCAGGTCAAACGTCTGCGCCAGGCAAAGGAAACCGGCAGCGATCTGCTGGTGACTGCCTGCCCCAAGTGCCAGATCCATTTGAAATGCGCCATGGATGACCTGTTCCTGGGAGAAGAATTGAAGATCGACATGCGGGATCTTACTTCCATCCTGGCCGAAGCCATTCGCTGGGAATAGTTTGGCGGTTTACAGCCGTTGGGGAAGCTATCGGACGGCAAAGAGCTAGAGGGAAGAACGCTTATGGAAAGAATTGACGATGCAACTGCTGCCAGGCCGCGTATCGGCGTGTATGTCTGCCACTGCGGCTTGAATATAGCGCGAACCGTGGACTGCGAAAAAGTGGCCCGGGCGGCCGCCGGCCTGGATGATGTGGTTGTCGCCCAGAACATCCCTTACGCCTGTTCGGAGCCCGGTCAGCAAAGCATTAAAGAAGACATCGAACAGCACGGTTTGGACCGGATCGTGGTTGCTTCGTGCTCGCCGAGACTGCATGAGCCCACCTTTCGACAGATGGTTCAGGCGGCGGGGCTCAATCCGTATCTGATGGAAATGGCCAATCTTCGCGAACACTGCAGCTGGGTGCACATGGATACGCCCGTCGAAGCCACCCAAAAAGCGTTGGATCTTACCCGCATGGCGGTTGCCCGGGTACGCAGCCTGCAACCCCTGGAGGCGCAGAGATTGCCCCTGACCAAGCGAACGCTGGTCATCGGTGGCGGTGTGGCCGGCATACAGGCGGCTCTGGACCTGGCAGACAGCGGCTACGAAGTGGTCATGGTGGAGAAAAAGCCATCCATCGGGGGAACCATGGCACAACTCGACAAGACTTTCCCCACGATGGACTGCTCCATCTGAATACTCGGTCCGAAAATGACGGATGTCGGTCGACATCCCCGCATCAAGCTTTACACCCTGAGCGAAGTAGTTGACGTAAAGGGTTACGTGGGCAATTTCAAGATCAAGATCAAGAAGAAGGCCCGCTATATCGACGAAAAAGAATGCACTGCGTGCGGCGAATGCGCCAAGGTGTGCCCGGTGGTGCGCCCTGATGAATTCAATCTCGGCCTCTCATCAAGAAAGGCGATCTACTCGCCCTTTCCCCAGGCCGTGCCCTCCGCTTATACCTTGAACCCCAACGAATGTCTGGGCCACAATCCGGCTGTTTGCGCCAAGTGCATCGAAGTGTGCGACAAGAACTGCATCAATTTCCACATGTCCGATGAGGAAGTTGTAGAACAGGTCGGGAGCGTGATCGTAGCTACCGGAATGGAGCCGTACGATCCCACGGAGCTTGACGAATACGGCTATACCCGCTACCAGAATGTGCTCACCAGCCTCGAATTCGAACGTCTCATCAATGCCGGTGGGGTCACCGGAGGCGAGCTGGTGCGCCCCAACGACCGCAAACGCCCCCGCTCCGTTGGCTTCGTCCAGTGCGTGGGATCGCGATCCGCTCGAAAAGGAAGCTCCTACTGTTCCAATGTGTGCTGCATGAACACCATAAAGAGCACACTGGTCTTGAAGGAGCACTACCCGGATATCGATATAAAGGTCTTCTACATCGACATTCGGGCGTTCGGCAAAGGATTCGAAGATCTTTACAAGCGCAGCCGCAGGCTGGGCGTTCACTATATTAGAGGGCTGCCCGGAACCGTCGAGCAAACTGCCCAGGGCAGCCTCAAGCTGGCCGTGGAAAATACCGCATCCGGCAAAATCGAATTTCATGACGTCGATATGCTGGTCCTGGCAATCGGCGTAAAGCCCTCCAATGGCGCCTCGAAGCTGCAGGAAATGCTGGGCCTTCAGCTCACAGCTGACGGCTTCTTTCTGGAAGCGCATCCCAAGCTGCAGCCGGTCGATGCGGCAACGCGCGGCATTTTCTACGCCGGCTGCGCGGAAGGCCCCAAGGATATCAAAGAAAGCGTCACGCAAGCATCGGCTGCCGCAGTCAGAGCCATCCGCCTGATGCACAGAGGCGAAATATTGACTGAGCCGATCACTTCGGAAGTTATTGCAGAACAGTGCAAATCATGCGGCAGATGTGCAGAGGTGTGCCCCTATAATGCCATAACCGTTGACGTAAAGAAGAAGACTCCGGCCATGGTCAATTCTGCCGCTTGTGCCGGCTGCGGTACCTGTGCGGCGGAATGCCCGTTTGGCGCGATCAGTATGAATCACTTCACCGATATTCAAATCGTCGATCAGATTGATGCCATGTTGGCCGATAATCCGCGGCGAAAGATTCTGGCCTTTGCCTGCAACTGGTGCTCCTATGCCGGGGCCGATTATGCGGGTGTCTCGCGTCTGCAGTATCCGCCCAACGCGAGGCTCATCCGCACCATGTGCTCCGGGCGGGTCGATGAAGATTTCATCTGGCACGGATTTGTCAAAGGAGCTCCGGTGATCCTGGTGAGCGGCTGCCATATCGGCGACTGCCACTACATCAATGCCAATCACTGGACAGTGAAGCGGGTCGAGAAAGTTCACAAAAAGATGGCCAAGCTGGGAATTCGCCCCGAGCGCCTGCAGCTCGAATGGGTCAGCGCCGCCGAAGGTATCCGCTTTGCCGATATTATGAAAAGGCTGGAAACATTGCGACAGACCGTGACCCCGCAGGAGATTGAAGAGACCGTTCAAATTCTTTCAGCAAAGAGCGGCGGCAATTCGGGCGGCCTCGATATGTCCCAGCCAACATCAGGAGTCCGAAAGTCCTGAAATATCGTTTTGTGCTCCGGATGAAACATTCCCCAACTTGGCACCGGCAGCAAGATGGCTTCCATGAAAGCCAGCCCTTTTAGATTGCTCTGCCCTTTATCGACATAATAGATCCTTGAACCGAGAACCTCGATGTGATTGGACTTGTATGGGGAAGGTCCACTGAGATGTCCTGCGTTGGTCCACTAATTCTCCAGCGCCCAATATCCGTTTATATCCGTGCATAGCAGCTGCTCTCTGTTGCCTGCAAAATATCCCC
>JAVEVM010000537.1:0-3786 GCA_034005055.1 Desulforhabdus sp.
CAAATCACTGCTACATGGGTTAGTGCCAGATTTAATTGCTCAATGGGAATCAAAACTTGGAGTGAAAGTCGAGGGCTACTTCTTGCAGCGCATGAAGACAAAATGGGGCAGTTGCAATCATTTGGCTAGACATATTCGCTTGAACACAGAGTTGGTCAAAAAGCCGAAAGACCTGCTTGAATATGTCATTTTGCATGAAATGACCCATCTTCTGGAGCCAACTCACAGTGAGCGTTTTGTGGACATTCTAGAGCACTACTATCCTACTTGGCGTGAAGCTCGGGCAGAACTCAACGAGCTCCCGTTGTCTGCTGATTTGTGGAAACATCAATAAATAGCTGCTCCTGTTTCTTGTTTCATCGCTCTCTCGTAAGCAGCTGGTGAGTATCGGATTTCTTTATTCATACTGTTAAGCGTTGATTTTTACCTCAAAGAAGAGGTTTTCCAGATAATTTTTATAAACAATATGTGGTTCTTCTCCAAAGCATGGATAGCCGAGATGCTTGGTGGATATCGCATGTTTGGTTAAAAGTTGATTCAAGTCGGATTGAAATTGTTGAGCGTCAGTGAACTGATAAGTTTTTAGGAAAGAGTTTAAGACTCGCCTAAATACGTCCGCGATGGCCTTGAAATGAGCTTTTTCTAAATCAATGGATAGAAAATCGATCTGTTCCGAAGGAGGGAGCTTGGAAAGCCATGACTTCACGGCCTTGGTAAAGGCTGATCTTTTCTCCGCTACAAAATAACTTCTGGTCTTGTATCTTCCACCTCCCAGCAATTCCACATCCGTCACAAATGTTTCCAGATCGCTTCGGTTTTTGCCATCCCAGTATCGACTGAGAACATGCAGGCTATGGGACTCGACAGCCAGTAGCACGTAACCTGGGTTTTCTTCGACGTATGAGGAAAGAGGTACCACCTCTAAAAAGAACAGATTTCCCTTTATTCGTCGATTGATCTCAAGCAGATTTAACAAAGGATTGTGCTCGATCAGCATATTAATTGCTGTTTGGGGCAACTGGATCTTTCCGTCCAAATAGGATCGCTCAGTCGCTGCAAACCGATGATTCCTGCTTCCTAAGTGTTGCTCATGAAGAATCCTGAGCATGGTGGGAATGCTGGGGGAAGGATCGAGGCCATATTCGGATTTAAGGTGCTCAATCAGTTTCCTGGCGCTCCAATCCGGATGTAGCAGACTCAGATTACAGATCCTGTCTATCAGCTCCTGTTGTTCGAATTTTCTCTGATAGGTCTTTCTTGGCCTTGGCTCAAAGCCATGTGCGCCATTCTCGGCATAGATTTTTTTCCACTCATAAAGCACCTTCCTTGATATCCCGTATTCCTGCGAAATCTTACTGATGCTTTTCGTGTGTTCCGGGTTCTCAAGCAGTTGCATGAAGAAAAGCTTTTGCTCCTTGGTCCAAGCTCTTCTGCGTTGACCGGATGTGCGCATAAAAAATTGTGTCACTAAGAATTTTTAAAAATGGCGTTTAAGTGACAGCATAACAAGAAAATTCGAACAGAAAACAGAAAAGACAAAGCAAAAATCGGGAAAATTTTAAATCGACTAACAGAAATTAACTCATTTACAATCAATTAGTTATATTGATTTTGGATGGTGCCAGGACTAGAATCTGGACGATTAAAATCTAAAATGCCATGAGTCCATTCTCCAGAACAATTCGGGAATTCAGAATCAAAAGGCGCCTTCTCCAGAAGGATGCTGCCGTTATGCTGGGCTACGAGCAGAGCTATCTTTCTGCGCTGGAAACCGGGGCGAAAGGGCCGCCGCGCAAGGATTTTGTTGAACGTCTGATCAGGGTCTACGCCCTGGATAAGGAAGAGATCAGCGCACTGGAACGCTCGTTAAGCGAATCGAAGCGCATCCTGGTTCTGCCCAAAGAAGCGACTCACGATGAGTTCCAGCTATTCAGCAAGTTGGGTACCCAGTTAGGCCGACTAAAAAAACGGCAAATCGACCTCATCACGATAGCCCTTGATATGGGGGAATGTCCTTAAATGAGGGACTGGAAATGAATACTTAAAAGGAGGAATTGAAAATGTAAAGGGCAAACCTTGCGGCTTGCCCCCTAACTGGATAACTGACGTTACCCTGCGCACACAAAGTATCGTCTTCTCTTCCATGGGCGTCAAGCCGCATCCAACACGCACTGAAAAAACTGACGGTGAATTAACCGGCAGCAGGTGATTTTTTGTCCTGATTTTCAGTGTTTCCAATCAAGCTTTAAAAATATGCGCGATGCATAGGGATGCCTATTGCCAGCGCGCAGGGAGACGAAAATGAAATCTAGAAAGGTTGTGACGAGAAGCGGTCGTGGATTCCGCGGTTACTTTCCTTCACGAAAGTTAAATCGGATGGTCGAATGGGAGTCGTTGCTGGAGCGAGACGCTATTCTCCATTTTGAATTTTCACATGGGGTCGTAGATTACCAGGAACAGCCAGAGATCATTCACTACGAGCAAGACGGTGAAACCCGGAAATATCACCCTGATTTCGCGCTAGTCCTGAAAAACGATAAGCAGCTCCATGTCGAGGTGAAGCCTAAAGTCAAGCTTGACACCCTCAAGCTTCAGGAGCGGTTCAAGGCCATTGCAGAGCGTTATCAAAACCACTCGGCGCAATTCCGAATTTTGACTGAACACGACCTGCGGCAAGAGCCAAGGCTTTCTAATTTCAAGACGATTGCTTCGGTGACGCACTTCCCACCTGCAGAAGAAGTGGTCGCAGATCTTAAAGCCCAGCTATGTCATCTCCGCCCAGCAACATCTTTCAATGACTTGGTGGGGAAGATTGGGTTGAGGAACGGGCTATGGCTTATTGCGCAAGGCATTCTGCACTGCGATCTGAATCTCGATCTCAGGTCGCCATTGAATCTGACCAGAATTGCAAAGGAGGCCGATCATGATGCGCTTTACATTTAAAAAGGGCCTCACTTTCTGTGAGAATAACAACCGCTGGCAAATTATCAGGCGACTGGCTACCTCTGATCTTCAGTTTGAAAATCAAGCTGGAGAAATTCTAAACCTGAAGGATGCCGAAGTGCATCGCAAATGGATTAAAGGCGAATGGATTGTGGACGAGGCAACCCTCAGTCTACAAGCAGATGCAATTTATCTTGCAACCCCAAGAGACCTTAGCACCTTTCCGGAGAAGTGGCAGAAGCGAGCACGTATCAGACACTATTACATTCAGAAGATCGATCCAGAAAATAATAAATACAATCCGATCCGCTGGAAAAGATTGATTAAGGCGGCAGCTGCCGAGATTAATGACCCCACACCACCTGCAGCTAGCTCTGTACAACTATGGTGGAGGCGTTATCGACACACTAAAAGCATAGTTTCCTTAATTCCTCGCTCCATCACGGGATTCGAGCGCGCTAAAGATCCAAGGTATTCTGTGTTCGAAGATGTACTGGCTAAGGTGTTCTTATCACCTCAAAAGCGCCCTAAAGCCGATGTAGTACACGCAGTTCAAGAGCATATACGTCAAATCAATCTCGGGCGAGAAGTGTCCCAGACGATTGCTCCAATTGCCAGATCGACGATCTATCGCTGGCTGAGCGAATTGCAGCAAGATATCACTGATGGTGCCCGTCTGGGTGCTGATGCTGCACGGGCCAAATATCGTATGGCTGTAGGTGGCCTCAAGGTCGATGATGTACTCGACCGAGTCGAGATTGACCATCCACCGCTGGATCTGATCGTCATTGACAAGATCACCATGCTGCCCTTGGGACGACCCTGGCTTACATTGGCTATCGA
>JAVEVM010000538.1:0-3785 GCA_034005055.1 Desulforhabdus sp.
ACGCTTATCGGCGTCTTGATGGATTTTCCCAGTTCGTCGACATACTTGTAGGGGATCTCTCGGTAGATGCCGTGCTTTGCCCTGGAGAAATGCACCGCGATGGTTTCCACAACGTTAAAGGAAGAGTCTGCATTGACGACGATATCCGCCCGGTAATTGTCGATGGTAAAATCCTGGGCGGCGGCGGTGAAAACGATGCCGAAAGACATGAGCAGGGCCAGAGAAACGGCTCCGAGGTTCTTGAAAGATCCCATATGCATCTGTCGACTCCAATCGGTTGCCGGCCGCCGTCTATGAAAAGCTCACCTTTACCGGCTGCCTTTCCGCGGCAGGCGCTTCCAGCTCGAAAAACTCGCGCCTGCTGAAGCCAAACTGAGAAGCGATGAGATTTGACGGGAAGGACTGGGTAAGCGTATTATAGTCGCGTACCACCGCATTGTAGTAGCGCCTGGCATATTCGATATTGTCTTCCAGCCCCTGCAGCTGAGTCTGCAGCTGGGTGAAGTTGGTGCTTGCCTTGAGGTCGGGATAGGCTTCAGCGACGGCAAAAAGGCTCTTCAAGGTCTGGGCCAGCATGTTTTCGGCCGCGGCCTTCTGTTCCGGTGTGGTGGCCTGCATGGCCCTGGATCTCGCTTCGGTCACCTTCTCAAAGACCGATTTCTCATGGGAGGCATAACCCTTAACGGTTTCGACCAGATTCGGCACCAGATCGTATCTTTTCTTCAACTGCACATCGATGTCCGACCAGGAAGCGTCCACGGTATTACGCAGCCGAACCAGCTTGTTATAGACAATGATCGCGGCCGCCGCCGCAATCACCACCAGGCCCAAAACAATGTAGCTTACCGGCATGAACTGACACCTCCTCGGTTTGATCGCTGGTACTCCGTCAAACGAAGCAATCGAATGACTGTCTAAATTTGCTTACTCACAGACCCCATAAAGGCTTCAACATCCTTGATTACTTGTGGGATGCTCTTGCCCAAAAGCCGGTAGTCAATCGCCTCGTATTCATGCACGAGTATATTGCGCAAACCTGCTCCCAGTGCAAGGTTTTTGCTGAGTTGCTGGTCAAGGATGTTCAACTCCCCCAGTCTTAAGAAAGCTGCTCTATATGAGCCAGGAGCAGCTTCGCCTCGCATGGAAAGCAGATGAAACGAGATATCTGCCGCAGTCATTATCAGGAGCTCGATCAGTCTTTCAATTTTATAATGTTCCGCCATAAAATCGGGGAACTCAACCGCATCGTATGGCCTTAAGTCCTCAACATATTTTTCCATTAGAGATAATTTTCTAGCGATGACTTCAGGCGACATCAGCTGGACCCTTGCGCTTTCTCTTGTGGTGATCGCGTTCTTTCTGTCTTAGGGGAGCGGTATCCAGGTAGAGATGCCAGGCCCTGAGCCGGCCTTTCTCGAACAGCCCCGGGCATTTCTCGAACAGCAGTCTACCGCTGGTGAATATTTCGTGGAGCAGCAGAGGATCGATTTCAGCAGTCAGGATGACAAGATCAACCGTTCTCGGCATCAACATCATTTCCAGCTGGTGTATCAGTTGGAGCTTGGAAGGCTCTCGGCCAAGGGGAAATTGTAAAGCAATATCGATATCGCTTGCGGCATGGGGCGCACCTCTTGCCCGCGAACCGAAAAGAATGAACAGCTCCACCTCGTTCTTATGGCAGAACGATTCTATTTCTTCCGCCAGTTCATTCGTTGCTTGTATGGCCTTGCTACGAACCAAATGAGCCGCTCCATATCAATGGTGTAAATATCCTCACGCCATGCTTTTCACACTAATAACAGACAACAGCGGATATTTTCAAAGGGTTTTCAGCACACCCGTCCTCCTTTCCGGTGAACGGCCGACCACAGACCCGTGAACTCCCTTCCTTATCCAAAAATTACATAGTTTTCACGGATTAATCCTCTAATCTGTGGAAGTCAGTGATATCCGCAGCTTTTCTCTCTCGAGAAATACAGCTTTCCTTATGGACAGCCGGCCCTTCTATGCGCTAAACTGCCATCATCTGATTTATCACCTTTTTTTTGCAGGTAAATCGATGCGTCATTGAGCCGAAAAGCGCGTGACAAACGGCGGGCATTCAAAACAAATGCTTTGTTTCGCGAACAAATGGGGGGCTCGCCCATGCAGCTCGTTATCAATACGCCGGGGACCTGTCCGACCCAAAAGGACGCCTGCTTTCGCCTGAAACAGCCGCCTAATGATGCTAAAGCCTTTGCGGAAGCTGCCCGAGGCCATTGGGGTATCGAAAATGGCCTTCATTGGTGTCTTGATGTTGCCTTTCGTGAGGACGACAGCAGAATCCGAAAAGGGCATGCACCTACCAATATGGCCATCATAAATCGTTTTGGCGTGAGCCTGATCAAGCAGGACCCGTCCCGGAAGATCGGCGTCAAAGCATGCCGCAAACGGGCTGGATGGGACACTGGCTACCTAGCCTACCTGCTCAGGCTCTAGAATATTTCATGCGATTGCCCTGGCTCTTGCCCTCTGTGTGGCAGTTAGTGTCGCATCTTTTCTACTGCACGCATCAGTTCAGCCTAGCGAACTTGATGTTGTTCTGTCAAAATACATGCAGGCATCGCATTGTATGCATATGGATGAATAGGGCAGTCATTGCCTAGGACAATTGATCTATGGACAATTTGACCGGCATTAAGCAGCCAACGACGGACACAGAACTGGGGATTCTGGGGCAATGTTGCCGCGCATTTACGCGAAACGAAGAAAACAGGATGTTGAGAACGGCTAACACAACCTTTGATCGCCACTCGGTGTTATTCTTGATTGTTGCCAGTCTGGCAGAGCCCGAGGCCTGTCTGGCAGTTCACGCCAGGGCGGCATTATGAAGAAGGTTCGGACACTTGATTTATTCCACGGGGCGGGTGGCAGTAGTACTGGCGCCCAGTCTGCGGGAACAAGTATTGTTGCCGGTATTGACCTGTGGAGCATAGCCTCCGACTGCTATCACAGGAACTTCCCCAGAGCACGGGCCATCAGTGCTGACATAAGGGATCTATCTCCAAAGGAGCTTCACGGGCAAATTGGTGATATCGACCTCATCCTCGCTTCCCCTGAATGTACGAATCACACATGTGCCAAAGGTGGTGGGGATCGTTCTGAAGAGAGCAGGCTCACGGCTTTTGAAGTCGTCAGATTTGCAGCAGAGTTCATTCCTGAATGGATTGTGCTGGAAAATGTCGTGCACATGCAGTCCTGGGATGCTTACCCAAAGCTTATAGAGGATTTTGAGAAGCTAGGCTATCAGATCAGAGTTGAGAAACTCAATGCCATGGATTTCGGTGTTCCCCAGTCTCGAAGGCGGCTTTTCCTCATCTGCTCCCTTTCAGGAATGCCTGACGAGATCGTTCTGCCTGATAGGGAAGTGGTAACAGCTGGCTCGGTTATCGATCTCAATGGTGGGTATTCCTTTTCCCCACTTTATTCACCCCGGCGCGCAGTGCCCACTATCGAGCGAGCAAGGCGCGCAATGACTGAGCTCGGTGAAGAGACGCATTTCCTCATCGTATATTATGGGACTGATCAAAGTGGAGGGTGGCAATCGGTTGACCGCCCATTGAGGACAATTACGACACTTGATCGCTTCGCCTACGTGAGGCCCTCTCCCGACGGGCACATGATGCGGATGTTACAGCCGGAGGAATTGAAGCTTGCCATGGGATTTCCCTCTTTTGGGGGTTAGCCTGAATCATGGATCAACAACGACGTTCAGAAGTTCTCGTTGAGATTGCCAAATACACAGG
>JAVEVM010000539.1:0-3784 GCA_034005055.1 Desulforhabdus sp.
CTTTGGGTATGCTGAAGGAGAGCACCGGTATGGACATGTAAGAAAAGCAGACATTGCACATCCCGCCACCGAAGCTGATGCCTATCCCGCTGAAATAGTTTTCGGCGAGCTCGGTCAAGATCACCGTCAATCCTTCGGTTATGGTCTTGACCCGATAGCCGAGCGACATGAAGTAGTTCTTCAGGATGGCCTCATGATACAGCAAACGGGCTTCCCAGCCGGCCGGTACTGCCGGCAGACTGATACAGACGGATTCCCCCAAGGTCTCCGGCCGCTCGATAAGGTTCTCCAAAATTTTCTGGATGACCTTCTGACCTTCCACTTCCAGGGCGTTCAAGAGTCCTTCCTGCATTGGACGGCGAATCTCGGCATTGAAGATGACGGACAGCTTTTCAGCCCCGTCGCCGATAATCACCAGGGAATTGCCGTTTACGAAGTATTTGACTTGATTCTTTTCCAGAATATCCTGTGTGAATTTAAAATAAGGGACCGAGAAGAAGGCGTTCAATTGGCTCCTGGTGGCAACCATACGCCCCTTTTTCTGGGAAATGACGATTCGACATGTGCCCACGTCAACTCCGAGAGGGCCCTCGCCGACCTCCATTTTGCCACCTTGCTCTTCATCGGAATCTACAATTTCGGCTTTTGAAACATCTTGAGCCGCTTCAATGAATTCTTCTGGCATCGGCTTCTCCTTACCCGAAAGCAAAAGGGGACCTACCTGTACTTTTTAACTGAAACTGCCCACCGGCTATGGCATCAAAGACAATGTTGCTGCAGAGACAACTAAGATTCGCCGCTCTGATCCAGTTTCGCTTTCCACTGATTCTGCATCCAGAGAAGTTTCCGCGCAAGCTCGTCTCTTTCCTGCTGCAAACGATTGCAGAGAGCCTCCTGAACTTCCGATTTGTGCCTGAGCTCCTTAACCCGCTCCTTTAATTCCCTCGACTCTCTTGCCAACCGCCACTGCTCTCCCTCAAATCTGCTGCGCCAGCCACTCCCTTCTTCGTGTAGCCGTGCGACCTCAGCTTCACTGGTCCTCAGTTTGAGATCGAGCACTCCGTTGAGCCTCTGCAACTGGAAGACCTGCGTGCGCCATTCCGCCGCTTTGGTGTAAATCTCCATGGGATCGACACTCTGTTGCAGCTCCGCAGGGGTCACGGGACCGGTCGGCGCTAATGTTTTCAACATGCCCAGGCTCTTCATCTGTTCCCGCATATTCTCCAATTCGCCCTGCATTTTCTCCGCGTCCTTTTGCAGGGATTCCAGTTGAACTTTCAACTGCTCATTCCCCTCCTCCAGCAACGAAGCCCCGGTTCTGAGACGATCCGCTTCTTCTCTCAGCGCGGCATTTTCCTGCCGCAACACCACCAGGGCGGCGTTTTCCTTCTGAAGTTGGGCCATTTTCACAAGGAGCTGCTCTCTATCTTCCGCCAACTGTTTCTGCACCGCTTCCAATTGTTCGATGCGCTCCTGCTTTTCCTCAATTTGATCGAGAAGGTGTTGCATTTCACGCTGTTTCTGGTTGACGGCTTCGTAGCTGAGGCTGGCGCTTTCCAGCGCTTCCGCTTCGCTCACGGCGGAGGCGGCTGGTATTTGTGTTTCATCGATCGGTTCACTGACGGCTTCTTCAACAAAGGTGCCCTGTTCGGCCGCCTTGTCCGGTATGATGAAAATCGCAGCTTTCAAGCCTGGCTCCGGTGCTTGGGAAGACCCTGCGGAATCAGTCCGTCCGCTGTATAGCTCAACGCCTTTCCTGACAGTTTCAAGAAAGTGGGAAGTTCGCAAAGGCTCGGTAAGATATCGGTGGATAACTTGAGTTGTGATGGCCTCCTCCAGATTGAGGCGATCCCTGTCCGCCTCCGGGATAAGTAGGAGGCGAACAACTTCCGGATGAGACCGGCGCAAGTCTGAAAACAATCCCAAGCCGGTGCTGTCCGGCAATTGCTGACTGGCCAAAACGAGCTGAATCTTGTTGCTGACTATCAGTTCCGAAACATTCGATGTCAACTGGGCGATATAGACGTTGTATTGCTTGGCGAGCAAGGTGGCCAGGGTCTTGGCCATATTCACGTTCTGATGAATAATCAGCAAACTCGGTGTCTCAACCGCCATTATCAGCCCCCCCAAGTCTATGGCCATTTGCATTAAGTAGCTATTTTTACCTCAACTTTAGAAAAAATGGAAAGAAAAAAGAACATTAACCTCTGATCGGATATCCGAAAACAACACTTTAACTGTTTCTGAGAGACCGAGCACTGCTTCACTGAAGAAAGTATCCAATATCCCTGAAAGCCATTCCCCTGCACGTTTATGGTCGGCCTGCATTCAATTCAGTCCAACTGATATTTCTTGCGCTTGCGCCAAAGGGTGGTCGGATCGATGCCGAGCACCTGAGCCGCCTCATCCAGAGAGCCGGTGTGCAGAAGGACTTCCTTGATATGAGCCTTTTCCATTTCTGCAAGGCTTCTGAGCTGTTCGGAATTTGCCGAGCCAAGCCTGTAATCGACGAGGTGAGGGGGGAGATCATCGTGGGTCAATACGTTCCTGCGAGCCAGAATCGTTCCCCGTTGGATGACGTTAATCAACTCCCTGATATTGCCGGGCCAGGGGTAAACTCGCAGACTTTCCATCGCCTGCTCTGCAATCCTGCCAATGTTCTTCTTATTTTCTTTCGCAAAGGCTCGCAGATAATGCTCGGCCAGTAGCGGGATATCCTCAGGCCTCTCACGCAGGGGCAGCATGAATATTTCAACCACGTTCAGCCGGTAGAAGAGATCCTGCCTGAAGGATTTTTCCTGGACCAATTCATCCAGATCCATGTTTGTCGCTGCGATGACGCGTACATTCACTTTCACTGTTTCGGTGTCGCCCAGCCTGGCAAATTCCTTGTGCTGTAGAAAATGCAAGAACTTCGCCTGGATCGCCGGAGTCAACTCCGAGACTTCGTCGAGAAACACGGTTCCGCCGCCGGCCAGCTCGAGTTTTCCCACTTTGTCCCGTATGGCGCCGGTAAAGGAGCCCTTCAGGTGACCGAACAGATCGCTCTCCAATAGATTCTCCTGCAAGGCGGCACAATCCACGGTTATGAAGGGACCTTCCCTCCTGGGGCTCCAGTCGTGGATCAGGTTGGCGAGAACCCCTTTGCCGGTTCCACTCTCGCCGCTTATCAAGATACTGGCGTCAGAGTCGGCTACCTGCCTGGCGGTCTTCAAGATAGCCCGAACTTTCCTGTTGGCGGTTATGAAGTCCCCCTCCCGGAAGACGCCTTTTAGCTTTTCCTTGAGCGAGGCAACCTCCGATTCCAGACTTTGAATTCTTTTTATCATGTCGATCAGGTGAGTCACTTGAGCGGAGGTGAAGGGTTTCGGCAGATACTCGAAGGCGCCCATCTTGATCGCCTGGACGGCTGTATCGATGGTCGCGTAGGCGGTGATTATGACCACATAAGTTCTGACGTCGGCGGCGACGATCTCCTTGAGCACATCCAGTCCGCTCATGTCCGGCAGCTTAAGATCCAGCAGCACAATCTCGGGTTTTGCCTGCCGGAAGATATTGATCCCCTGCTCGCCACTCCTGGCGGTGAACGTATCAAAGCCGAGATCTTCCAGGTGAATCTGCAGGGTGGTCAGGATATTTTTGTCGTCATCCACAAGAAGAGCGGTTCTCATCAGCTTTCCTCTTCGTCTATCGGAAGCCAGAAGGTAAATGAGGTTCCCTCGCCAATCTTACTGGTCACAGTTATATCGCCCCCGTGCTCCTCAATGATCTCTTTGGCAATAGC